>JASHZU010000355.1 GCA_030042375.1 Verrucomicrobiia bacterium | reverse complement strand
TGGAACTTCGGATGTCTCCGTGCCCGAAATGCAGGCATAGTCCCATGAGGTTTGAGCCCAATTCGGAGGGAGATTATGCGTTCATTTGTGACAAGTGCCAGATTGAGTGGACTCTGAATGCCCCGCCTTGGAGTCATCAGTAATTTCAAAATAGAGCCAGCACCGTTGTCATTTGTGCCTTCTCGTGGCCATCACGGCATTTTATCTTGCCAGCTCCACAAAATTCTTAAGCAGTTGCAGGCCGGTGCGTTGGCTTTTTTCCGGGTGAAATTGCGTGGCAAAAACATTGTCGTGCCAGATGGCGGAGGCAAACGTCTCGCCGTATTCCGTGCGTGTGGCGACGATGGAGCTGTCCGCCGGTTGGGGAAAAAAGCTATGCACGAAATAGACGTAGCTGCCGCTCTCGACGCCGCGGAAAAGCGGGCAGGCGTTCTGGACGATTTCAATCTGGTTCCAGCCGATTTGGGGAACTTTGAGCCCGTTTTTGCCCGCAAAGCGCACGACGCTGCCCTGGAAGATGCCCAGGCCGGCGGCGCAGGAATTGAATTCTTCGCTCCGCTCAAACAGCGCCTGGTAGCCGACGCAAATGCCGAGGAACGGTTTGCCGGTTTGGATAAAGGCGCGCGAGGCTTCGAAAAGTTCCTGCCGTTGCAGGGCGTTCATGCAATCGTCGAACGCGCCGACGCCGGGCAAAACCACGGCGCTGGCGCCGCGCATTTCCGCGGGGGTTTTGCAGATGCGCACGTCCGCGCCAATTTTGCGGAGCGCTTTGTGCGCGCTGCGCAAATTGCCGGAACCGTAATCCAAAAGAGCAATCACACGATAATTTAAAGGAGAAAAAGGAAAATAAAAAGACGGAAAGCGTTGCCTTTTACCAATATGGTCTAACTAAAGATTCGTTACAATAAACCAAATCAAAACCCTCACCTCACCCTGACCCTCTCCCCTCCCACCGGATGGGAGCGGAGAGGGAACAGCATCCGAACGTTGGCTGCTTTCGCACATTCCGCTACTGCAGGCCGTTGGAAAGAGATTTCTATGACCTGCACTAAGCGGCTACCTGGTCGTCGGTATTTTCCAGCTGCGATTCCTCAGCGCCGTTGACGCTCCTTTGGATTTGCGCGGCCATTCCATCGAGCATGGCATAGCGCCGCCGATAGAGCTGGCGTTTGTTCACGCGGATGGTGGAAATCTCACGGGGCACGAAGGTAGCCGGCAAATCAAAGAATTTATCCATGGCCAAAACGCCGCCGCTCTCGATCCAAAAGTTGTCGTAGGAGGCGTTCACTTCCCGGCGGGTTTGGAAATGCTTGTAAATATGCTTCTCATCGCTGACGGCGCGAATGCTGTCGATTTGCCAGGCCGCGGCGAGTTGTTGCAGGATAAAAAAGAGCAGCGCCTTGGGCCGCAGGCCATAGAGGCCACGGGTGAAAGCAACGACCTCAGCCTCGGTGGTTTGTTTGTCGCCCTGCAATCCACCGATAAAAATTTCCGGGCGGTCCTGATCACATTTCCAAAAACTAAAGGACAGGAAACCGACACGCTGGTTGGTAACGCGTTGGCCGGAAGGTTTCTTTTCCAGGTAAATGGTCAAATCGCCCTCCTTTTGCATGTTGCCGAGGAGCAGGCGCGCTTCAAGAATCCCGGCATCTTTCAGATCCAATTCCAGCAGCACCTTGCCCCCGGGCGCAAAAACCTCCTCCAGGAGGGACGGCGAAAAGCGCGACTGGACAAATTGGTAATGCGTTTTGAGCGTTTTGAGCCGCTCAGTGGTGCTCAAGGCACTGTGTAAATACGGGCGTTGCAGCTTGTGGAACAGATGCGGGTGATGGTTGACGATGTATGCCATCCCGGGTGTTTGCAGGAAATCAAACCATTCCGCAGTATCACGCGCGAAAGCCAAGCCGCGCGCGACGTACTTGGTGCGTTTGATAATGCCACCGGGCGACGCCTTCTTGTGAATCAGCGGCGCAGTCCTTAATAACGTACTAACAAGCCTCCTCATACTAAAGTAATCCTAGCAGTTACATTTAACGAAGTAAAAAAGTTTTTTTCAGGCTATAAAAGGCGAGCGCAAAAATGGGTGTTATCATCGCAACTGCTATAGCGTTTTTGACCCGAGGCAAAACCTTCATTCTGATAGGTTGCCTGAGGTTTCATGCCTCCGTCTGTCAGGTACCGTCTAATTTTTTTGTAGGGGAAACCCCTACAGCGATTTTAGCATTTTGATGATTTTCATGGCAAAACCGCCTTTATGGTAATGTAAAAGCATGCAACCGCCGGGCGGCTTTCACCGTCTGTTTAAGAATCCGGGAATCTTTAATAATGAAATTTGTTGCTAAGCGAGCCGCGTCCTTTGGGCTTTTTTTTGTTCTCACTGCTTTTGCTCCCGCCGTTCAGGCTGAACTGGATGCCAACCGCATCCGTGAAGTGGCGGCGATGTTGCAGCCGCATGCCACCGGCCTGGGCCAGCCGATTGACAATCGCGCCGCCTGGAATGAGGTGCTGGCGCAGCATCCCGAGCTGACCAATGTCATCGCCCTCGCGGCCAAAGAAGCCAGGCAGCCGCTGCCCCTGCAACCGGATTCCCTCTACCTGGAATTTTCCCGCGATGGCAATCGCGACCACTATCAAAAAGTTGCCTCCGAGCGACGCGGCAGGATTGCCACTTTCACCCTGGCGGAATGTTTGGAGGACAAAGGCCGGTTCATTGCGCCGCTGGAGCACACCATCGCCGCTTTTTGCGCGGAGCG
>JASHZU010000354.1 GCA_030042375.1 Verrucomicrobiia bacterium | reverse complement strand
TGAGCTGGATCCGCGCGAACGTGGGACGTTCCAGCACGATGTCCTGAAAGTTTTTCACGAACAGCTTGTCAAAGAAAACAAACGCTGGCGCGATTTGACACCACCGCAGGCACGCGAACGCATCAAACAAATCGCCGAAATTTTGGCGACGGACTTTCATAGCGGTCTGTTGCGCGCCACGCCTCAGGCCAAGTTCGCTGCGCGCGTCATGACCGAATCTCTGCAGGATTTTGTTGAAGTAATCGTTTCGTGGATGCGCCGCCAATATCAATTTGATCCGGCGGCCGTCGAACTGGATTTCGGCGAAGAAAACTCGGTTATGCCTGCGTGGGAAATTGATTTGGACGGCGGGCGCAAGCTGTCATTGCGCGGGCGAATTGACCGGATCGATACTTGCCGTGAACCGGATGGGGAAAATGCGCTGGCGGTAGTGGTAGATTATAAATCCAGCGGTAAGAAACTGGAGGCCATTCTCATTGAGCATGGCATTCAATTGCAATTGGCTGCATATCTAAACTCACTTCGCCATTTCAAAGAGGCTGAAAAAATATTTGGTGTGAAAAGCCTCATTCCGGTGGGCATTTTTTTCGTCAGCCTGCGCGGCCAATTTGAAAACGGCGAGACGCGCGGCGATGTTTTAAGCAGCGTGGAAGAGTCACGGCACTCGGCGCATCGTCACATCGGAAGGTTTGACGCCGGCGCACTTAAGAAATTGGATTCTGCCGGCGCAGCCGACCAGTTTAATTATAAATTGAACAAAGACGGTTCGCTTCACAAGGGCCTGGCCGATGCGATGCCGCGCGCGGAGTTTGAAGCGTTGCTCGATCGTGTGGAAACCCAACTGCGTCGTATCGGTAACGAAATTTTTTCAGGCTCGGCGCACATTGATCCTTACCGCAAAGGCCAGGAAACGCCCTGTGAATACTGCGACTACCAGGCCGCCTGCCGGATTGACAAGTGGACGCATCGCTATCGCATCCTTGCCAAGACCGCTTTAGCTGAATAAATCCATTTGCGGAGGCGGCGCCAGCACTTTCAATTTGTCCCGGTCATGATTACGCCGCGCGCGTACATTGCCTTCCGGCGTCAGTTCCGATTCCTCGAGGTTGCGCAGGATTTCTTTTGCGCGTTCGAGGACTGGTTTGGGAACTCCCGCCAGACGCGCGACCTGGATGCCGTAGCTTTTGTCGGTACCGCCCGCGACAATTTTGCGTAGAAATACAATTTGGTCGCGCCATTCGCGAACAGCTACGTTGAAATTTTTCAATCGCGGCAAACGCGCCGCCAGTTCGGTCAATTCATGGTAATGCGTTGCAAATAATGTCTTTGCGCCGACCTGATGATGCAGATGTTCAACGATGCTCCATGCCAGCGAAAGTCCATCGAACGTGCTGGTGCCGCGCCCGATTTCGTCGAGGACTATCAAACTGCGCGGCGTCGCATTGTTTAAAATATTTGCGGTCTCGGTCATCTCCACCATGAACGTGCTTTGCCCGCGGGCCAAATCGTCGCTCGCTCCGATGCGCGTGAAAATCCGGTCTACGAGATCAATGCGCGCTTCCGCCGCCGGAACGAAACTTCCCGTATGGGCGAGCAGCGCGATGAGCGCCACCTGGCGGATGTACGTCGATTTGCCCGCCATGTTTGGCCCGGTGATCAGCGCGATTTGCGGGAGAGTCTCCGGAGGCATGGAATCAGCCTTGCCGGAGCCCAGAGCGGTGTCGTTCGGCACAAAACGCTCTTCATTCAGGCTTCCTTCCAGGACGGGATGGCGTCCATCCCGAATCTGCAAAACTCCTTCATCAGAAATTTGCGGACGGCAGTAGACATTCAGCCGTGCCGTTTCGGCAAACGAAGCCAGCACATCCAACTGCGCCAGTGCACCCGCCGTTTGTTGGATTTCCTTCAGGCTGCCCAAAACGGTTTCGCGCACGCGCTGGAATAATTCATATTCCAATTTTAAAGCCCGCTCTTCCGCGCCGAGGATTTTGCCTTCCATCTCCTTCAGTTCGGGTGTGATAAACCGCTCGCCGTTCGCAACCGTCTGCTTGCGAATGTAGTGCGCCGGAACCTTGTCCAAATTGGTTTTTGTCACTTCAATGTAGTAACCAAAGACCGAATTGAACCGCACTTTCAGTGATGAAATACCTGTCTTCTCGATTTCCTGCTGCTGCAATTTCGCAATCCAATCTTTCCCGCCGCGCATGGCTTCGCGCAATTCATCAAGCGATGCCTCAAAGCCGTCGCGCATCATTCCGCCTTCCTTAATCGCCAGTGGTGGCTCGTCCACAATGGCCCGCGAAATTGTTTCAACCAGCGACGGTAGTTCGAAGATTTGGGCATTCAGGTTTTCAACCAGGCTATGCGCAGACGAATTTCTGTCTTCTTTTATCAACGACGATGGCGACCCTGTGCTGTTCAAATTTGAAAGCGTCCGCTTTAGATTCGGAATCTGCTCAAGAGCAATCCGCAAAGCTACCAAATCGCGGGCATTGCCGCTGCCCGAACTCAGGCGGCCAATGGTCCGTTCCAGATCACGAACGTTTGCCAATTGCGTGCGAAAGCCGTCGAGCGCAACCGAATCTTCAATAAACGTCTGGACCGCCAATTGCCGTTGCCGAATCGGCTCTGCTGTGGCCAGCGGTTGCGAGAGCCAGTTGCGCAACAGCCGCGCACCCATAGGCGTGACGGTGCGGTTGAGCGCGCCGTAGAGCGAGGAATTTCGCGGGGCATCGTGGCGGAGCGGCTCGAGAATTTCCAGGTGCCGCAGCGTGGTATAATCCAGGGCCAAATAATCCGAGCGCTGGTAAAATGAAATACGCGTAAGATTTTGAACATCCCGCCGCAAGTGCTGTGTCAGGTAATGCAACGCACCGCCCGCCGCGCCCACCGCGGCAATTTTGTCTTTCAGGCCAAAGCCATCGAGCGAGGCCACTTTGAAATGGTCACGCACAGTAAAAACCGCCGTCTCCGGTGCAAAGGTCCAATCATCGTAGCCATTCAGGATTTTGAAGGAATCGCGAAGCCCATCTCGCACGGCGGTTTTTTCCGAGGGAAAAATAATTTCCGCCGGACGCAGCCGCTCCAATTCGGCCAGCAAAGCCGTTTCGTCTTCCAGTTCCGTGGTCAAAAATTCTCCCGTCGTCAAATCCACCACCGCCAGGCCGAAGATTTTTCCGCTGGGAGAAATCGCCGCCAGGAAATTGTTTTTCTCAGCAGTCAGCATTCGCTCGTCAAAATGCGTGCCTGGCGAGAGGATTTGCGTGACCTCGCGCTTGACAATTTTGCCCGGCCGGGCGTCTTCCAATTGCTCGCAGATAGCCACTTTGCGTCCCGCGCGGAGGATCTTACCGATGTAACCATTTGCGGCATGGAACGGCAAACCGCACATGGGCACACCGTTGCGCGCCGTCAGCGCCAGGTTGAGGATTTGCGCGCCGGCCTGGGCATCCTCAAAAAACATCTCGTAGAAATCGCCGAGGCGGAAGAGCAGGAGCGCATCCGCCGGCAAGCCGCCTTTGATGCGCCGGTACTGCGCCATCATGGGCGTGAGTTGGGATTCGGCATCGGCCATTGAAAAAACTTAGGCTGAAATTTTCAGCCGGTCGAAACGAAATTATTGAAATTGTTCACAAGGGTCATCGGACATTGAAAAGAGGCGCCAGGTGGAGCGCCGCCGGAGTGTCCGAAGCCATCACCGCTGCAAACCGCAAGCCACGTGTGCTGACGCGCAGTTCCGCAAAGCCGAATTGTTCCATGACGCAAGCGTAGATTAAAACCCCCGGCAAAATCACATCAGCGCGAGACTTGGGCAAACCGGGAAGTTCCCGGCGCTGCGCCAGCGGCAGGCCCCATAGGCTTTCGACATATTTGCGAACCTGCTTCAAACTTAAACGCGTTGCTTCAATCCGCTCGCGATCGTAATGGTCGGATTTCAATTTCATTCGGGCCAGGATCGTGGCCGTGCCGCCGGTGCCGGCGAGCTGGACATCACCGGAATTTTTTTCTTTTTCTAAAATTGGTTCCAACTGCGGGCGCACTTCTTCGCGCATAAACTTTTCCATCCAGTCACGGCATTTGGCAAATTCGTCGTGCGTCGGCGGATCCGCATGCGGAAATTTCTCCATTAACCGGACGGTCCCAATCGAAAAACTGCGCGCAAAACTTTTGTGGCCGCCATGGCCAACAATAAATTCCGAGCTGCCACCGCCAACATCCAGCAGTAGCAAGGGCGTATTCGCAAAATCCTGCCCGCTCGTGGCACCCTGAAACGCCCATTCCGCTTCCTG
>JASHZU010000043.1 GCA_030042375.1 Verrucomicrobiia bacterium | reverse complement strand
TCCAATTCCACCTGCAGGGTGCGGGTGGTAGGATTGACGGCTTCGGCTGTTCGCGTCACCGTGGCTTCAAAAGTCCGCCCGGGCAGTTCCAGGAATGTCATATGGGCCTTTTGGCCCGGCGTTACATCATAAGCATATTGCTGCGGGACCTGGACATAAACGCGCAACGGGTCGGTTTGCTCCAAATGAAACAGCTCCGGTCCGCTTTGTGCCGTGATAAGCTGGCCAATATCGGTGTTGCGCGCGGTGACGACGCCATTAAACGTCGCGACGACGTTATCGTAACTTTTTAAATCATAGAGACGTTTCAGGTTGGCCTTCGCGGCTTCCACGTTGGCCTGCGCCAAAACATAGGCGGACTGCTTCTCCGCGTTGTCCTGGTCGCTCACGCTGGCGGTTTTGAGCAGTACGGCCCAGCGGTCGGCGGTGATTTTCGCGAGGTCGAGCGAAGCCTTGGCCTGGTCCAATTGGGCTTTGGCCTGGGCGAATTGCTCGTCCAACTCAGGTGTGTCAATGAGGGCCAGCACCTGGCCGTTGGTCACATGGTCACCAATGTCCACATACCAGTTGTCCAGATAACCGCTGGCGCGCGCGTGGATGGAAGCCTCAATCCATGCCTGGACGTCTGCCGGCAAGGGCGTGCCGAAATCCGATTTGGCCGTTACTGGCGAGACCAGGCTGACAATCATGACGGAGTCGGCCTTGGATTCCGCGAGCAATTTGCGGTGCGCCAGCCAGCGCGGCACAAACCCAATGATAAGGCCGATGACAACCAGGATAGCGGCGATTTCTCCAACGCGGCGCAAAGGGATTGGCGGCGGCGCGGACGGCGGTGAAGGGTCGGTTGAGCTCATTGCGTATACGTTTGTTGTTGGATAGTCATCGGTGCCTTGTAGCGCCGGTGCATAAAACTAAAAACGACCGGGACAAAAAATAACGTGGCAATCGTGGCCATAATGAGGCCGCCAATCACCGCGCGGCCCAATGGCGCATTTTGTTCGCCGCCCTCCCCCAGTCCCAGGCTCATCGGCAACATGCCGATAATCATGGCCAGCGCGGTCATGAGAACAGGCCGGATGCGGCTGAACCCGGCATGCTGTGCCGCATCGATTGATGTCATGCCACCGCGCAGGTTATCACGCGCAAAGGACACCACCAGCACGGAATTGGCGGTGGCCACACCCATGGACATGATCGCGCCCATCAAGGCCGGGACGCTCAGGGACGTTTGGGTCAAAAACAATCCCCAGGTCACGCCGGCCAGCGCGCCCGGCAGCGCCGTGATAATAATAAACGGATCGAGCCAGCTTTGAAAATTCACGACGAGCAAAAAGTAAATCAGGATGATCGCCATGACCAGGCCGACGCCCAGGCCGATATAACTGGTATGCATGGTTTCAGACTGGCCGCGCATCATGATGGTGGTGCCGCGCGGCAAATTTTTTTCCGCTTTTTTAAGCAACGGCCTGATTTCGGAAACCACACTGCCGAGATCGCGCTCGTCCACACCGCCATAGACATCTACGACCGGCAGAACATTGTAGTGAGAAACGACCGGCGGGATTTCCTCGCGCTGGAGGGTGGCCACATTGGCGAGGATTTGGTCGTTGGCGGACGGGCCCACCTGAATGGGCATAGCGTTGACTTGCGCGACCGAATCGATCGCCGCCTGCGGGGCGTAAACGTCAATGAGATATTCGATGCCCAATTTGGGGTCGAGCCAATAGACCGGCTGCACCTGGGTGGTACCGCTCAAACCGAGCAAAACGGAGTTGGCAACATCGTCTTCCGTCAGGCCCAATTGCGCCGCCTTGACGCGCTGCACCTCCACCGTAAGCTGGGGCAGATTATTCGGCTGGTTCACACGCACATCCACGGCCCCCGGGATTTTTTTGATTTCATCCGCCAGTTGCACGGCAATATCGTGGTTGCGCGGGTCGCGGCCAATCACCTGGATGTCATAGGGCGCGGGCAGGCCGAAATTGAGCGTCTGGCTCACAATGTCCGCCGGCAGAAAATAAAAGAGGTCCGCCGGAAATTCCCGGTTCAGGCGCCGGCGCAACTCACGAACGTATTTCTCAGTGGGCGCATGCCCCGGCTTGAGCGAAACCAAAATGTCCGCGTCGTTGGCGCCGATGACGCCGCTGGTGTTGTAACTTAAATTGATCGACGAATTGGGGATGCCAATGTTGTCCAAAATCCCGCCGAGTTCGTCCGCCGGGATGACGCTATGGATGACATCATTGACTTCGCCGGAAAGGCGTTCCGTTTCTTCAATGCGCAATCCCGTTGGTCCGCGCACGTGAAGGAGAAATTGCCCGGCATCCACGTCGGGGAAAAAATTTCTGCCCAGGGCAAAATACAGCAGCCAGGAACAAATACAAAAACCCAGGAACAGGCCCGCAAAGATATTGCGGTGGGTAAAACAACTTTCCAACAAGGCATGATAGCCGTTGCGGAAACGTTCGAAGCCGTGCTCAAAGGCGCGTTGGAAACGGACAAATGGCAGGAGCCAGGCCTGAACATTCGATTCATCGATGTGTTCGCCATGCTGTTCACCAGCCTGATGGACATTGCGATAAAGCCACATCACGAGCGTCGGCACGAGCGTCCGGGAAATGACGTAACTGGCCAGAATGGCAAACACCACCGCTTCCGCGAGGGGTATAAACAGATAATGCGCCACCCCGGTCAAAAAGAACATCGGCACGAAAACGATACAGATGCAAAGCGTCGAAACAAACGCGGGCACGGCAATTTCCTGCGAGCCTTTGATAATGGATTCGTCCAGCGTCTGGCCGGACGCCATGTGGCGGTGAATATTTTCTATCGCCACGGTGGCGTCGTCCACCAAAATTCCGACCGCGAGCGCCAGCCCTCCCAGCGTCATCAAATTAAACGTCTCGCCCAGGGCGCTTAAAATGGCAATGGAAGAAAGCACTGACAGCGGAATCGAAATGGCAATGATAAATGTGCTGCGCCAGGACCCCAGAAAGAGCAGGATCA
>JASHZU010000353.1 GCA_030042375.1 Verrucomicrobiia bacterium | reverse complement strand
TGGCAAAGGCGACGCGAATTTGCCGGGCGAGGGTGATGGACATGGACGACATGATGATGTCGGTGCGTCCGTCCGCCAGCGCGGGAATCTCGTCCTGCCAGTCAACTTCGACGAATTGGACGGGGCGGCCCAATGCCTTTCCGAGGGCATTGGCAAAATCAACTTCCACGCCGGCTAGTTGATCATCTTCCTTGTAAATCATCGGCGGAAAATTTGGGGTCACGCCAACCTTCAGCGGCGCCGGGCTGGCCGGTGGGTCGCCCCAGGCGGTAACCAGCGATAAGACAAGCATCCAGATAAAAGCGAAACGGCGATTCAGGTTCATTTTTTTATTTTTTCTTTAGGAGTTTATTTTTTTCTGAGATGGACCTGTGAACGTGGATGAAATGTAACTCTATTGGCGTCAGGCACCTCCGATTTTATAAAACGCTTCATACCTCGGCTTGAGAGTTACACCAATAAGCCAAACTTGCAATCCTGTAATTTATGTTTGGGCCTTTTATCCACTGAAGGAGAAGATGCGGTTCCAATCGTTTTTCATGCTGATGACAATCCATCCGTCCTTCTGCGCTTCGTCATAAAGTTCCTGCGTGAAAGTGCCGACTTTGGAATCGGGCAATCCCTGCGCGGGACCATAGGCGTATTCGCGAGCCGCATCATCGTGCAACACGAGCATCGCGAGCCGCGCACCGTCGCCGGCCTTCGTGTATTCCAGCATCTGCCGGTCGCCAGTGGAGTTGCCGAACGCGGCGTAAGGCTGGCGGCCAATCATCAGATGGATGCCTTCCGGCTTACCGGCGTTGTTGTCATTCAGCAGGAGCTTGGGGTCCTTGGTCAGGATAGGTTTGCCGTCCTGGTCGTAGCTATAACTGACACCGCCCATCGTGCCGACAATCTGCTCCGGCGGAATTCCGTAGGTTTGTTCCGCATACACGCGCAAGAAGTCCTGCCCGCCACCAGTGACGATGTATGTCTTGTAACCGTTGGCGCGCAGATATTGCATGACTTCCTGCATTGGCTGGTAGGTCAGGTCGGTATAGGGGCGGTCCCATCGATGGTTTTTGCTCGCCGCCAGCCATTTGTCCACTTCGGCCTCGAATTGGTCGGTCGTCATGCCGGTGAGCGTGGCCACGAGAATTTTCTCGAGGTCATCCATCGACAGTTTCGCAATGGCTTCATGGTCGCCGGACAGCACGGTCTTGAACGGCTCGGTCTCTTTCAATTCCGGCTTTTCTTCCGCCAGCACGCCGACACGATCCAGGCAGTATATGACTTGCGTGTACATCGGTTGCTCGACCCACAACGTGCCGTCCTGGTCAAATGTGGCGATGCGTTGCTCTGGCGGGACAAATTGCACGCCGCCTTGGGTCGTTGTTGCCTGCACGAACGCGACAATCGCCTGTTTGGCCGGGCCATCGTTCCACGAGGGCAACGGATCGTCCGCATTCGCTGTCGTTGCGGTGGCTGTAGTGGAATTGGATTCAGAGCTCGTTTTGCAGCCGGCTAATACCGTGATGGCGGCGGTGGAAGCCGCCGCATTCACTAAAAAGTTTCGACGGGAGATTTTCATAAGTTATTCCTTTTGTTTGTTCTTTTTGCGCCGCTCTTTGGCCGAACCTTCAGAAAAATTAAACAATCTTTTATTTCCAAAGAATGGCTATATTTAGCTGTATTTGGTTATAATTACTTATATTTACCCTCTCACCCCACCCCCCTCCCCGGGGTCTTGTACAGGTTTGTATAGGTTTGTACTGGTTGGCACAGGGTGTAATTTTAGCCCCTCGCGCAGCCTGCATTCGCGGATGATTACGCCCTATCCCCCCGGGGGGAACCCCTTTATTGGCCTGTAGCAGCTTTAAGCAGGCTTTAGCAGGCTTGATTTTTTGACGTCCCCCGCGATTTCATTTTTCGGTTTGTTTCGATTTGTTTTTAGTTTGATTTCCCGCACAACGGATACGCTCGCTGACTCGCCCGCTGACGCGGATATGGAATGATTTACTTTAGCCTTTTACCCCGGCCCCGCGAAGCGGGACCGGGGCTACATACATGCCGCCCCTGACGGGGCTAAAACCAGATCAATCAGAGCCTCGTGACCGCTTCAAAAATATGTCAAAGAGCAAACCCGAAAAAATCCGGGATTGGCGAATACAATGATCCACCGTGCGAGGATTTTAGCTGACGCGTGAGTTTTTATAAGTTCTCCAATACCTCCATTTTGAAGCGTCGCCCTTTCGACTGAAACGGCGAAGAACCTTTTTGTGGGGTTGTTTCATGGTTTAAATTTTTTCTACCGCAATGATTAATAATGCGAACGCAACACCGATGGTTGTTTAAGCGGCGATCCATGTTTTCATAAATGTCTTCCGTATGCCTGGTTTCGTCTGTGAATTCGCGGGCCGCCCGTTGCAGGCGGCCCGCTTGTCTCACAGCCGAACAAGCAGATTAATCGCCTGTGGGAATAGGCGACGGCATGTTGTTCGGATCCAGCGCAGGAACAGGTTTGCCCGGAATTTGCAAATTCATTTCGGTCCTTTCGATGCGAGTTGGTGTTATGATTTTATTCACTGGCGATTTTCGTTTCGGTCGTGCCAGCTTTTGCCGGCGGTGGCGCGGATATGACGCAACGAAAACTGATATGGCTCATGCCGGTGTCCGGTGTTTCCCCACGACGCGCGCTGGGGCGATAACTTTCGCAGTAATCAACATTGCAAAGATACGAACCGCCTTTGACCACGCGTTTGGATTCGTATGGATCAAACGGATCATAACTGGACAGTGGGCCGGTGGGATTGAGGCAACAAACTGGGTCGGCATCTTTGGCTTCCTGGTGAGCGTCGGAGCGGTACCAGTCGGCGCACCATTGCCACGCATTGCCCGCCATATCATAAAGGCCGTAGCCATTGGGCGGGAACGAACCGACCGGCGCAAGACCGGCGTAGCCATCGGCCTTGTCATTATAATAAGGAAACTTTCCCGTCCAGATATTGGCCATGTATTTGCCGTGGGGCATGAAGTCATCGCCCCAGGGATAGCGCTTGTTTTCCAGGCCGCCACGCGCGGCGTATTCCCACTCCGCCTCAGTGGGCAGGCGTTTGCCTGCCCACTGAGCGTATACCTTGGCGTCGTACCACGAAATCTGCACCACCGGATAATTGCCCTTGCCTTTGATGTCCGTGCCCGGCCCGCCCGGATGCTGCCAGCTTACCCCGGGTGTCCAACGCCACCATTGGCTGACATCCGTTAAATCCACGGCGTGGCTGGTGCCGACAAACACCAACGACCCCGGCACCAGCACACTGTCATCCGGCCTGGGCGTGCCGGGCGGCAATTGTTTTTTTAATTCGTTCCAATCCGATTTTTGTTCTGCCGTAGTGATATAACCGGTGGCGTCTACAAATTTTTTGAACTCATCGTTTGTTACATCATGCTGGTCCATCCAAAATCCGTCCACCTTCACGCGGTGCGCCGGGCGTTCGTTCGGAAAACTCCGCGGGTCGTCCGTGCCCATGGTAAATTCCCCCGCGGGAATCCAAACCATGCCAACGGTCGGCGGCGCGGCCAGTGCCACGGAAACCAGCGCCGGCCAGGCCAGCAACG
>JASHZU010000352.1 GCA_030042375.1 Verrucomicrobiia bacterium | reverse complement strand
GCAATGTTTGACCTGCTCAAAACCGATTCACATACCAAAGCACGCCTGGGGAAATTGCGCACCGCCCATGGCATTGTCGAGACGCCTGTCTTTATGCCCGTGGGCACCCAGGCCAGCGTCAAAGCGCTCGATCCGCGCGAGCTCGATGAGATGGGCACGCAAATCATCCTCGGCAATACCTATCATCTCAACTTGCGTCCCGGCCTCGATATCATCCGTGCCGCCGGCGGCCTGCATGGGTTTATGAATTGGCAAAAGCCCATTCTCACGGACAGCGGCGGTTTCCAGGTTTTCAGTCTTGCCAAAATTCGCAAAATCAAACCCCACGGCGTCGAATTCCGCTCACACCTCGACGGCTCGCTTCTTTTTCTTGGCCCAAAGGAATCCATGGAAATCCAGCGTACCCTCGGCTCGGACATCGCCATGGTCTTTGACGAATGCCCGCCGCACGACGCCCCCGCCCGCGAGCAGCGCCATGCCGTCGAACGCACCGTTCGCTGGGCGCGCGAATGCCGCGAGCAACCCCGTGCCGACGGACAAAAAGTTTTTGGCATCGTCCAGGGCGGTTCCAATCCCGCGCTCCGCGAAGAATGTGCCAAGGCCCTCGTCGAAATGGAATTTGATGGCTATGCCGTCGGCGGCGTGAGCGTGGGCGAACCCGAACCCGAAATGCTCAAGGCGATTGAATTTACCGTCCCGCATTTGCCCGCGCAGAAAGCGCGTTATGCGATGGGTCTGGGCACACCCGCACAAATGCTCGAACTCGTCGCGCGCGGCGTGGACATGTTCGATTGCGTCCTGCCCACGCGCGTGGCCCGCAACGGCACTGCCTTCACCCGCCGCGGCGCTTTCGGCCTCAAAGGCGGCGCCTACAAGGCCGACTTCCGGCCCATTGACGAAACCTGCGATTGCTACGCCTGTAAAAATTTCACGCGCGCGTACCTGCGGCATTTGTTGAACGTGAATGAAATTCTCGGCCTGCGCATGGTGAGTGTCCACAACTCCCATTTGTTTCTGCAAATCATGGCGGATGCCCGCACCCATCTGGCTGCCGGGACTTTTGCGGAATTTTATCGCGACTTCATCACAAACTATGTTCCGTCCAAAAAAGTCCTCGATGCCCGCAAAGCGGCGGAGAATGAGCGCTAGGAGATATGACGAAGACCTTGCTCATCCTGGTGATATGCGCTTTTACGTTGACCAGCGTGGCGCAGCCAACTCTGACCATTGAAGCCGACAAACCCATTGCGCCAGTTAGCCCAACGCTCTATGGGTTGATGACCGAAGAAATCAATCATAGCTACGATGGTGGTCTCTATGCCGAACTCGTCCAAAACCGGGCTTTTTTGGACGATGCCCAAACGCCCGTGCATTGGTCAGTGGTCCAGGATGCAAATTCTTCTACAACCATTTCGCTGGATACAAACCAACCACTCAATGACCAGCTCTCCACGAGCTTGAGGCTGGATGTTGGTGCCGCTTCCAAACTTCATTCGGCCGGCGTTGCCAATAGCGGTTACTGGGGCATCCCGGTCTTCCCATCCACCCGCTACCATGCGTCCTTTTATGCCCGGGCCGCCGCAAATTTTTCCGGTCCGGTCACGGTAAGTATCGTGAGCGATGATGGCGCCACGGTTTATGCCCGCGCGCGTGTGCCGGAATTGAGTGCCGATTGGAAACTCTACGAGCTAACCCTCAAAACGCGCGGTGGAATCAAGCCAACCGCCAAAGCCCGGCTCATTTTAACGGTCCAACAACCCGGCACGGTATGGTTTAGCCTCGTCTCCTTGTTTCCTCCGACATGGAAAAACCAGCCCAACGGTTTTCGCAAGGACCTCATGCAAATGCTCGTGAACATGCATCCGAAGTTTTTGCGCTTTCCCGGCGGAAATTTTGTGGAAGGCGACACAGTAGCAACCCGTTTTAATTGGGAAGAAACGGTCGGTCCCGTCAGCGAGCGCCCCGGCCATCGCGGCCCATGGGGCTATCGTTCTACCGACGGCTTCGGATTGCCGGAATTTCTCAAGTGGTGTGAAGACATGGGCGCCGAACCAGTGCTGGCCGTTTATGCCGGTTATTCACTCGGGGGCAGCCACGTCCAACCCGGCCCCGACCTCGACCCTTTCGTCCAGGATGCGCTGGATGAAATCGAATATGTCACCAGTCCAACGACCACGAAATGGGGAGCGCAACGCGCGGCAGACGGCCATCCCCGGCCTTATCCGTTGCGTTATGTGGAAATCGGCAATGAAGACTGGTTTGACCGGTCCGGCTCCTATGATGCGCGCTTTGCGCAATTCTATCAGGCCATCAAAGCCAAATATCCGCAGCTCAAGTGTATCTCCACTGTCGGGAACGAGCAACCCGCGGAAAAGCGTGTTCATAGTGTCCAGCCCGATCTGGTCGATGAGCATTATTACCGGAGCGCTCACACTTTCCTGGCCGACCCGGCGCATTTTGATAATTATGACCGGCACGGCCCGCAAATCTTTGTCGGCGAATGGGCCGCTCATGAAACGTCCTTTCCGCCCTGGGACGCAAAATCGCGAAAACTGCCACCTACGCCCAATATGACTGCCGCCCTGGCCGATGCCGCCTGGATGACCGGGATGGAGCGAAATTCCGACCTGATAAAAATGCAATGCTATGCGCCATTGTTGGTGAACGTAAATCCCGGCGCGCGTCAATGGCGGCCCAACCTCATTGGTTACGATACACTCCACAGCTTTGGTTCGCCCAGCTATTATGCCATCAGCATGTTCAGTGGAAATGTCGGCGATGAAATTCTTAAAGCCACGCTGGATGATCCCACGCTTTTTTATTCGGTCACCCGGGACAGCCAAAGCGGCGCAATCCTGATCAAGCTGGTCAATTCACAGCCTTCGCCTCAAACGCTCAAACTGGATATCCAGGGCGTCCGCCTCAAACATTCTGGAACCGCAACTACCCTTGCCGCCGCACCGGACGCGACCAATTCCATTGACGATCCGACAAACGTCGTGCCGGTCGTGTCCAAAGTGACAGGGATTAAACCAGCCTTCACCGACACCTTGCCGGCAGACTCCATCACGATACTGCGCCTCCCGGTGCGGTGATCGGCCAGGCCGAAACCGGTAATCATTTTGGCGGGAAACCAAAAACTAATTTTTTGATCAGGCGCTTATTGGTCAGGTAGTTTTCATGGGCCGTGAGCGGATATTCAAAGGAATATTTTCCCAGCCAGATGCCGGAATCGTTATATTTGTATATCTGCGAAATCGAAACAATCGTGCCGTTATGCATTTCTGTTCCAGCCTTGAGCGGAAAACTTAAGGCATCATTGGGATCGGTCGCGGCCACCACGTTAACCGTTGGATTGCCTATCGTCAGCTCGGGATACTTTTTATGCTCCCGCTTGCTGTGTTCCTTTCTCTGGGTTCCAATAAAATCCAGGAACCTGTCCAGTGTCTGGGATCGATGATATTCAGCCGCCTCTTCCCACGGGGAAACCGGCTCCGTGCCCAGATCAATCAACGGCACCTGGTTCGCCAGCATGATAATGTCGGTCGATTTGCCGAGTAGATTCGTTACCGCTTCATTGTTTGTGTTCGCCAAAATCGTATCCAGCGTCATTTTGCTGCCGAGGCTGTGAGTCACAAAAACAATCCGGTCGAAATCATTTGTGGAATCGCTTTCCACCCGTTCGATGGTTTGCAAAATCGGCTCCTGCATATTGGTCCGAAAGGACGGGTTCAAATAAAGCGCAGCATCGCCAAAACCAAAATCAATAATCCCCTTCAGTGTCTTGTTCATCGGCAGCCGGTTTTTGCTGTCATTCATTTTCAGGTCCTCGGCAAATTCGTTGCTCTTGATTTGCGACGTCGTGGGGCTCCATGTCAGCTCATAAAACTTCAATCGTTCGTTTTGATCGTTTGTATAACTAAAAGTCCGGAGATAATTGGTGATGCCAATGGTGGAGACAAGCGGCTGTGTCACGCTGTCCATTGCCGGGGAAAGTTTGAAGGAGCAGGCAACAATGTCTGCAAAATTACTTCCATATCCGGGCATCGTCGGGCCAAGTCCGGCCATCCCGTGCACCATGATAATTCGCAGAGTGGCATTATTGGTTTTGGTTTCATCCATTCTCTCAGTCAGCCCGTTGTAACTGCCACTATAAGGCGAGCCTTTGAAATGCAACGACATGCAGCCGGAACAAAAAATGATGGAAATTAAAATAATGCCACAGCCAAAATATTTTTTCATAATGTTGGGATAAAATGACTGCCTCTAATTGGAAAAATTAATAAACAATTTCAGGAATGCTTGACAAGGCGAAAATGATTTCCCCTTTCGGCCGGATTCCATTCGTCTTTTTGGCTCCGGACCGTTAAACTGGGAGTGCCTTGGGACGCATCCGTAGCTCAATTGGATAGAGCTTCTGACTTCGGATCAGAAGGTTGCAGGTTCAAGTCCTGCCGGATGCACCAATATTTATAGGTTTTTGAAAACCGTTCATCATGCCAGAACAACCAATCGTCATTGCTACCCGCGGCAGCGCCCTTGCCCTCGCTCAGGCCAATTTCATCGCCGGCCAATGCCGCGAATTTTTCCCCCGCCTGCGCTTCGAATTGAAAATCATCAAGACGACTGGCGATA
>JASHZU010000351.1 GCA_030042375.1 Verrucomicrobiia bacterium | reverse complement strand
GCGAGGCTGGCCCGCAGTTCCGCGATGCGCTGGTCAATTTCCGCTTCGGGGACAGTGATGCCGCGTCTCTCGCATTCACGGTCGAGAATGTAATCCGGAATCATCTTCTGGAGGCAATCTTCGCGATAATCGCGAAGACATTTGAGCCTGACTTCTTCCAGGGAGATGATGTGGCCATCAACAATCGCCGCGGCATTGGTGATGGCAGGATTGGCATTGGCGCCGGCCCCGGTGTCGGTGGCGAAAATCGCAGGCCCGGTTGTCGTGTCGGCGTGTGTTGAAAGATTAAGCAAGAGCGCAGCGATGCTGAGACTCCATTGAATCATCCGTGAATTTTTCATGATAACAAAAAATTTCCCAGCTTGAAGGAGCGCTCCAAGCCGGGATTTTGAACTTTATACCCCACTAAAACTTAGTTTTGATACACTTCGACATACGCAATGTCGAAATTGCCATCGTCCGCGGTGTCGCCATTTGGATCTCCCGGGAAGTCGCCGCCGATGGCACAGTTGAGGAGAATGTAGAACTGCCGGGGAGACCAATATTCCCAGGTGGCTCCGGACGGTGTGCTGCTGGCATAGATGGTATCTATGACATTTCCATTTAACTCAAAGTTAATGTAGCTGCCGCTCGTATCCAGCCACATGCCATAAGTGTTATAATCCTGGGTTGCAGTTGGAACGCTATACTCGCCTGTGCCGGGAGAATAGACGCTGCCGTTGGCGCCGGGCATATGCAGAGTTTGCCAGTTATCCCAGTAGCCGTTAATTGATTCAGCAACATCAATTTCACCATCAGCCGGCCAAGTTCCGCCCGAGGTGCCTAGACACCATCCCGCAGGCCAATAACCTGGGCCAGCGTCCGGGAATCTGCAGCAGATTGCAAGGTAGGTGCCAACCCCGAACGAATATTTGCCGTCGGTGTTGATGCGCGCAGAATACCAATCTCCATCGCTCGCTGTCTGAGCCTCAATCTGGAGTGCCTGGCCGGTCGGGCTCGAGCTGTCACTGATGCCGTGGCAATTGGCGTAGGAGCTGACATAGGTTTCGAGTTCATCATTACCCCAGCCACCGGCGCCGGTTTGGTAACTCCAATTGGCAGAATCGGGCGCGCTGCTGGTGCTGAAGTAATCTGCCCAGGTAATGCCCCAGCCAAAGGCATTGGGCGCGCAGGTTGCCATTGTTAGTCCGATAGCCGCGAACATAACACGAGTGCCAGTCGCGGGCAGGTAGGTTTGTTTAACGTGTTTATATTTCATAATACATTGTTTGTCGACCAACTTGGGGAACGGTTAGAAGCTAACAAAGCACGTGAATGAGCGGAACCCCTCTTTGGAGGGGTGACAGAGTAGTTACATTCTTATAGCAGTTAAAGCAGGCTTTACTAAGTTAAACTAAGTAAAAGTTAGCCTGGAAAAAATTGCAATATGCATGCAAAAAAACAAATTTGAGGGGGCCTCGTTTTGTGCCCGAATCCGCCAGTCCAAAATTGAAACGATGGTCCTGTCTTGGCTTTGCTCTTACGCCTCAGGGTTCTAAAATTTTTGATTAGCTTTCAGAGGCTTCTATTTATCGCTGCCACGCAAGGGTCGTTTTTTTGACACTTTTTAGCTTCACTCGGAAGTGTTGGTGAAAGTTAACCTAGTTGTGGAATATCAATCACCAAGCGTTTGCGCTAGGGTGGGATTGTGAAAAAGGAGATGGGACAGGACAGCATAAGGCAATTGATGGAGTTGAACCTTTATCAAACTCGCGGGGAGTCAATAATGAAGGCGGTAATCGTCTACGACAATTTCGCTTTTGCGACTAAGGCAACGGAGCTGTTGCAGCGGGTCGCGCATCAGGTGGATGCATCCATGCACTGGGACCTCAGGTTGTGGCGGCTTGATACGCTGAACCTGCCGCATCGCGCGGACGAAGCACTGGCAGAGGCGGCGGACGCCCAGGTGGTGGCATTCGCCGGCCATCGTACGCAATTATTGCCTTGCTGGCTATCGAACTGGCTCGAGCAATGGGTGTCATGCCATGAAATCGCCGATGTTGCCTTTGCAGTCATTGGCGGCAGAAACGGCGATGAGCTGATCATGCCCGTTTCTGCCGAGCTGTCAGAGTTCGCCAGCCGGCATGGCTTTGGTTTCCTCGTTGAAGGCGGACTGGTCGAGAAATGTGAAGCGGAATTTTCCGCCCGTAATGTGCCTGAAGCAGAGATGGCGCTTGATTTAGTGACGCCCTTCGGACGCACTACCAGCAGCTTCAGTCGGGGCAGCGATGTAGTCACGTATGCAACCCATGAGATTTCCCAGGTAATCGAAAACCCCATTTGAGTTATGTTGACAAAAAATAAAATCGCCTTGGAGGGCTTTGCCTTTGAAAATTTTACGCTGCCAATCGCCACGGCAAGCCACTCAATTAGAACTGCTGGAACATCCTGCGCCAAAGTCATCATATTCACCAACGAAGCGATTTCTATTTCCGCGAACAAAGGTGCCGAAACTGTAAACGAGCGCCATGGTCTGCCGCTGCCCCGCCAAATTGAACAAGCTGAAGCACAAGCCAGTCTCCCGATGAGCAGACCGGAATATTCAGCGCCTACCCACCGGCATTGGCTTCAGCTTGTTCCTTTCTCTTTTTAATAACAGGAAAACAAAAAATTCAGCAACGGGATATGAGCAAGGTCATTCCTATTGTTTATTGCGGGCCACGAACTGAAACGGCCCGGAGTTTCGCAAGTTGTGATGCAAGGCTGTTTCGATGGATGCATTTTGGAATCCTGGGCTTAGCGGTAACAATTTTTCTTTTCACATCGGCCTGCCGCAGTGAAGCGCAGAATTATCTGGTCGGCGTGCGCGCGGGAAGTTCATTTGAAGGTGATGCGGGTGATTTCCAGGAAGTGGACGCCTACGGGGGAATTTATCTGCCGTGGCTCTGGGGCAAAAAAAATGGCTTAAATTTCAAATTGCGAGTGGACGGCTCGGCGGGTTGCCTCAATGACAGGGGCGAGGATGGTTTTATCGGTACGCTAGGGCCGGTCGCGGAGGTGCACGTGGGAAAATTCCCGGTATCGATCGAAGGGGGTGTGAGCCTGGCGGGGTTAAGCCGGTATAATTTCCAGGACCGGGACTTGGGCGGCTGGTTTCAGTTCGTGGACCATATCGGGCTCAACTTCCGCATCACCCAACATGTCTCTTTGGGCTGGAGGTTCCAGCACATCTCCAACGCCAGCATCTATCGCAGCAATCCCGGGCTGAACCAAATGATGCTCTCGGCCACATATAGCTTTTGAGCGAGCAAAACCACCACTCGAAAGGGTTAATCGAACTTGACCTTGTCGGGGTCTATGTAAGACCATCCGTTTCATTAAAATAGGTGGTATGCAAATGGGTTTCATCCCAGATTACATTTTTCTCGAAGGGAAGCGATTCCGGCCGCTGGTTTATTTTTTTCTCATCGTGCTTTTCAACTTTGGAGGCAGTTTCGCTGTTTTGGGAAGCGATAACACGCCGCCGTCCCCGGACAAACCATGGTCGCCACCGGGTTTGAATGATTATGAAAAGGAACTCGCGCGGGGAGACTATGTTAACCAAAGCGGCGCCGCACAGATTAAAATTGATCCGGCGAAGGAATATAGCCTGCCGGAATTAATCGACATTGCCGAGCGCAGCAACCCGGACACGCGGTCGGCCTGGGAGCAGGCCCGCCAGGCGGCGGGAGCAGTGGGCCTGAGCCAGAGCGCCTATTTTCCCTATCTCGTGGCTTCCGCAGCCGCAGGTTATGAGCGCGCGTTTGTTCCTTTTCCCACCTTGAAAACAACCGGCCCGGGGATTTCAGATGTAGTCATCACCGGCGGCGGCACGTTAACCTCGGAAGCGGCGGCGGAAGGCGCGGCGCTTAATATGAAATGGCTGCTGTTTGATTTTGGCCAGCGCAAAGCCACCGTCACGGCGGCGAAGGAAAAGCTGATGGCGGCGAACATTGGTTTCAATGCCGTCCATCAACAAATCGTCTTTAACGTAACGCAGCACTTTTACGAATTTGATACGGCGCGGGAACAGGTGGCCGTGGCGGAAAGCTCTCTCGAGGCGGCCAAGACAATCGAGGACGCGGCGCAAGCGCGATATGATCACGGGCTCGCCACGAAACCGG
>JASHZU010000350.1 GCA_030042375.1 Verrucomicrobiia bacterium | reverse complement strand
CCGGAAGAGCGCGCGCAGGTGGGAAAGCGCGATGACATTGGTGACCGGGACGACGTGGCCGTGTTTGGCAGCGTCCAGCGTCAGGCCGGCATTCATGCTTTTGACCGGCACGAGGCGAATGCTCCGGCGCAGGACGAAACCGGGCGGCAACGTGTCCGGCTGCACAGGACGGCTCATCATTTCCAGGAGCTGGCCGAGCCACAAGTCGCGCAAATCATCGCCGGAATCTCCCCGCGCCCATTCCGCGGCCAGCGCGCCCGTGACGGGAAAATCTTTATGAATCACTACAAACTCGGTCACATAATAACCGAAGTCCGGCGAAGCAATCACGGCATCGGTGATATTGGTCTGGAACGTCGTGGACAGGCCGGCCTCAAATTTAGAATGGGCATCGTCAAACGCGGCCAGGTATTTCTTCACCATGGAGTTCGTCGCCTTGGGATAGGAGCGATACATCACCGGGACGTACGATGCCTTCTTGGCCTTCAAGTCAGCCGTGGCATCCGCATTGACCACGTCAAACGGCACGGTGGCGGTGATGTCATACGGCGCGGTCTGGCCGATCGAGAACGTGGACGCGCCATGGGCGCCGACGGCCAGGCACAACAGTACGGCGCAAAGCAGGTGTTTTAAGGAGGCGACCATAAAAATGATTCTTGTTCGCTGAGCAATTGGTTGCCGTTCCACAGCGTGGCGCGCCATGCCGCGAGTTCACCGAACTTTTTATAGTCTGCGCCGGACAAAGTCAACGACGTCCAGTGATGAAAAATTTTAGGCGTGACGGTTTGCTCCAGGACAAGCCGCCGCGGCATGCCCTTATCGCCGACGCCGCGCAGCTCCAGGCGCACTTTGAGGTTCGTGTCATGGGCGCGTTTCGCGCTCCAGCAGACATCGAAACGGACGCCGGCGATCTCGTTGGAATGGCCCATGAGATAAAATTGATAGGCGTCGCGGTCAAAAAGGCTCGGTGAAAGCGCGACGGCATTGTTGGTGTCCATAAACAGGGGCAGGACCTTGACGATACGGCCGGTGATGATGTTGGAAACGGAGTCGGCATGGAGATGAACGCCCAGCGTCAACAGAAACATAAATAATATCGGGCGGAGCCGTCGCATGGCCGAACGATAACGAGCGAATGAAAAATTAAAAAGGAAAAAGGCAGGCCAGAAGCCGGAATTCAGATCGCGGTATTCCGGAACTTTCTCATCGCCGCTTCTCTAATATAATGGCCTTTGCTCTTTGACATACGAAGCGAAAGCGAAAAGCGAAAACCGCGGAGCCGAATGGTCCTCTGTGCCTCGGTGGCAATTCCGGCGGGAAATTAACCTGAATTAACCCTCCAGTTCGAAAAACAAAGCGAATACAAAGTGATACAGACTAAAAAATGAAGGTATGATCGCGTTTTGACAATAGCCCAGCACTTTAGTGCTGGGTAAATCGCAATCAAACAATTCGAAGTCCCTTGGGGACGAAAGAATGGTCTGCCGTCCCTACGGGACTTTGTTGTTTTGTTAGGCCTGATTCCCAGCACTAAAGTGCTGGGCTATTGTCATCAGAAAACAAATTGAAAATCGGGGCTCGACGGAGTCTCGCCCTGCCTTCGGCTACACCGTCACCCATTTCCCTTTTTGGGACCCGCCTTCGCCGAGGCTTCGGCGCGGCAAGGACACGCTTTCGCTAAAACTATGGCAAGCTAAGGGGCGCATTTATAATGAGATCCACTTCCCCTTTTGAGAAGATTCTTCGACGGCGGTCAGGACGCGCTGGTTTTTTAATCCGTCTTCAAACGTGGGATGGACGGGTTTGCCTTCAGCACAGGCGTTGACGAAGTCGGCGATGGTATGGATGAACGTGTGTTCGTAGCCGATGCCGTGGCCGGGCGGCCACCAATGACCGACGTAGGGCTGGATGCCGTCGCGCTCGGTCACCTGGATTTCGCGAAAGCCGCGGCGGTCTTTGGGATCTTCGCCGTTGTAAAACTTCAGTTTGTTCATGTCTTCGAAATCAAAATAGAGTGAGCCTTTCTCGCCATTGATTTCGATCTCGATATGATTTTTCCGGCCGAGGGCATAGCGGGTGGCTTCGAGGTTGGCCAGGACTTTGTTATCGAGCCAGCCGAGGAACGCGGCGGAATCCGGCACCTCGACCTTGCCCATTTTGCGGACGCCTTTGACGGAATCCGCCAGCGGCCGTTCCGGTACAAAGGTATGCACGAGGCCGCAAACTTCTTTGAACTCGCCAACGAGATAGCGTGCGAGGTCAATGATGTGGGAATTGATATCACTGTGCACGCCGCTGCCGCTGTTCTTTTGCAAGCGCCAGTCCACCGGAAACTCGCGATCGGCCAGGCGGTCCTGGGCATAGCGCGCGCGGAAATGATAAATCCGGCCGAGGACGCCTTCGCCAATCATTTTTTTGGCAAGGGCAATTGCCGGGATGCGGCGATAGTTATGGCAGACCATGTGGACCGCTTTGGATTTTTGGGCCGCGGCGAACATCTGCTCGCATTGTTTTAAATTCAGGCCGAGCGGTTTTTCGCAAAGGACATGCTTGCCGTTTTTGAGCGCGGCGATGGCGATTTCCGCGTGCGAATCGGTGGGCGTGGAAATATCCACGATATCAATGAGCGGCGAGTCCACAATTTCGCGCCAGTCAGTGGTGGAATGCTGCCAGCCCAGTTGCACGCGGGCAGCGTGGATGTTCGTCGCATTGCGGCCGCAGATGGTGTGGAGTTCGACGTTGCCCTTGAGCGGGAAGAATTTAGGGGCCTGCCGCCAGGCATTCGAATGCGCCCGTCCCATGAAACGGTAACCAATCATTCCTACGCGAAAAGTCTTCGCCATAAAAGTTGAGGATTGAATTGAATTTGCACGTCTTTATAGTGAGTTCCAACGAACAAGTCAACAAATGCCTTATACCACCGAAGAAATCGCAAAAGTCATTGGCGGACAGGTGCTTGGCGATGCCAAAGCCGTCCTGAAAAACTTCGCCACCATCGAAACCGCACAGCCCGGCGACCTTACCTTTGCCGAAAATGAGGAGTTTTTTGCCCGCGCAGAGCTAAGCGCGGCGACGGCGATTATCGCCGATAAACGGTTCAGCTCCGATAAAAAGACCCTTATCCAGGTGCCCAACGCCCGGGTGGCCTTTGCCAAGGCGCTTGCGTTGTTCTTCCCGGATAAAAAATATCCGGCGACCGTTCATCCCACGGCGGTCATCGCGGCCACGGCCAAGGTGGATCCCACGGCCCACATCGGCCCGCATTGTGTGATTGGGGAGCGCGTGAGCATCGGCGCGCGGACGGTTTTGCAATCGGGCAATTATGTCGGCGACGATTCAAAGCTGGGCGAGGACGTGAATTTATTTCCCAACGTGACGCTCTATCCGCGCACGGACATTCGCAATCGCGTCCGCATCCATGGCAATTCCGTCATCGGCTCGGACGGTTTTGGTTATGTGCAGGACGGCCCGGTCCATCGGAAAGTGCCGCAGATTGGAAATGTGGTCATCCATGACGACGTGGAAATCGGCGCGGGCGTGACGATTGACCGCGGTGCATTAGGCTCGACGGTAATCGGCAAGGGCACGAAGATTGATAACCTCGTGCAGATTGCGCATAACGTGCAAGTGGGTGAAGGCTGCATCCTCATCGCGCAGGTAGGTATTGCGGGCAGCACGAAGTTGGGAAATTACGTGGTGCTGGCGGGGCAAGTCGGCATCGCGGGGCATTTGAAGATTGGCAACCAGGTCCAGGTGGGCGCCCAGGCCGGCGTGATGCACGACATTCCGGATGGCGGCAAATGGATATGGACACCCGCGCAGCCGGACCGGGAAGTCTGGAAGCAGATCATTGCGATCAAACGCCTGCCGGAATTGCTCAAGCGCATTGCCCAGTGGGAAAAGAAGCTGCAGGGGGAAGAATAATCATTCCGCCAGTTTTTCCACCACGGCCGGCTCGATTCCCGGGCTGAAGAAGACCGCCGTCCGGCCGCTTTCCGCGAGGATTTCCATTTCGCTATAATGCCCGCCGGCGGCATTCTTTCTCATGATGACGCTGAATGGCTCGAGGATTTGATGCTTGATAAGCTGTTCGCCCGGCGGCCCGGCTTCAAACGTCA
This sequence comes from Verrucomicrobiia bacterium, assembly GCA_030042375.1. Next base: position 1,277 of record JASHZU010000350.1, on the reverse strand, counting down.
TCGTATCCGAGCAGGCGTCGTTCTTTTTTTCAAACCGGACGGTTTGCAACGGCTGGTTTTCCAGGACCGTGCGGATATTGCCGCCGGGCTGGAACCATTGGATGCTCACGGTGCCGCGATGCCAGTCCGCCAGCTGGTCACAAAATGAATCCCAGGAGTTGGGGGGAATTTCAGTTGTCATAAGATAGTAACCGTTTTTGTTTGGCCTCTTCCGCATAGGCTATACGCCGAAAGCGACGCGCCTTCAAGGGCAAATTTTTCTAAAGCGCACATGTTTTGAAAAAAACGCTTGTGAAAAAAATCACAAATTAACTTGCCCCTGTAAGATATACCCCTTAACTTGCGAACGGGCTGTCATTTTAAGGGAGAGCCAACAGGACCGGTTGACCGTATATGCAAACGCAGAGTGAGATTGGGTACAATTCGAAGATCGAAGGAGATGTCGTCGTCACTACGGTGGACGCGGCGTTGAATTGGTTTCGCAAAAACTCCGTTTGGCCCATGCCCATGGGCCTGGCCTGCTGTGCTATTGAATTGATGGCCGTAGGCGCCAGCCGCTTTGATATTTCCCGTTTTGGCTCTGAAGTGATGCGTTTTTCCCCCCGCCAGGCGGATTGCATGATTGTGGCCGGGACGGTGACCTACAAAATGGCCCTCTCCGTGAAGCGGATTTGGGACCAGATGCCCGAGCCGAAATGGTGCATCGCCATGGGCGCCTGCGCCTCCAGCGGCGGCATGTATCGCAGTTACGCCGTGTTGCAAGGGGTGGATCGCATTATTCCCGTGGATATTTATATCAGCGGCTGTCCGCCACGTCCGGAAGCGGTTTTGGACGCGCTGATGAAATTGCAGAAAAAGATTAGCACGCAGCCGGTGATTGAAAACCTCACGATTTCGAATTTGAAAAAGGAAGCAGCGTAATGACTTCTGTCGAAGCGGCGCAAAAATTAAAGGCTAAGTTCGGAGATTTGATTTCCGAACTGCCGGAATTTAGAGGCGAGACTTCCGTCAAGCTAACTGACGCGGAGAAAATCGTCGAAGTCTGTCTCTACGCCAAAAACGACCTGGACTTCAACTACCTCGTGGACATTACCAGCCTGGATAATTACGGCGATGATCCGCGCTGGACGGTGGTTTATCATTTGCGCGGCCTGCGCAATGGCTGCGAAGTGCGCATCAAAACGGACATCGGCGAAGAAAAATCAAAGCTGCCTAGCGTCTTAAGTGTTTGGGCCACAGCCAATTGGCATGAGCGTGAGATTTACGACATGATGGGC
>JASHZU010000349.1 GCA_030042375.1 Verrucomicrobiia bacterium | reverse complement strand
GGGCGACGGTCCATTGCTTTACTATCGCATGGACAGCGCCGGATACACCAATCCGAGCCCAACGCTGGACCCGATTGCGTTGAACTTTGGCGCGTCGCAAGTCAATGGCCTATACACTCCTGGCACTGTACCGGGCGAAATTTCCGGGCCGCCGATTGCCGGACTGGGAACGAACAGTGTCGCGGTGCCGATCAATGGCGTCTTTTCGTACGTAAATGCAGGTTACGACCCGACCTTTAATCCGACTGGCGAGCAGCCTTTCAGCGCGACAATTTGGTTCAAGACGTATCCGGCGGATGAGCGTGCGCAAACGCTTATAAGCCATGGCGGCAATACTTCATGGGCTTTGGAGTTTGTGAACACGAACGGGACATTGACCTGGAGTTCCGGGGCGGGATCAGTGTCTTCAACAACTGTTCTTAATGATGGCAATTGGCACCAAGCGGCTGGAGTTTTTGACGGGGTCAACAATTACATATACATCGACGGCGCGCTAAATAATTATGGTCCAGCCACGGGCAGCATCATTGGCAACACAAACGACGCTGTTTATTTGGGTGGCGATCCGGACTTTACCCTGGTGGAAAATAACGAGCGGTTTTTTGCCGGGGCGATTGCGCAGGCGGCCCTCTTCACAAACGCCCTGACTGCCACACAAGTACAGCAGCTCTACAGCGCGGCCATTCCCGTCAGCACCAGTCCTCCCAACATCCTATTCTCGCTGGCCGGCAACCAATTAACATTGAGCTGGCCGCAGGATCATACCGGATGGACGTTGCAGACACAGACTAACAGTTTGCTCGGCTCAAATTGGGTGGATGTGGCCAATTCTCAGAGCACAAATCAAGTGGTAATTCCCGTCGATTCTAATAATGGAAGTGTGTTTTACCGCCTGGTTTATCCGTAACTATAAATCCCTGTAGCCACTGTCGTGAAACAAATTGATATCATGAACAAGCACAGAAAGCATTTCCTGGAAAGATTGGCTAAGAAGCCCGGCGGATACAGCCCTGCTTTTACGCTTATCGAGCTGTTGGTTGTCATAGCGATTATTGCCATCCTGATGGCGATTGTTTTGCCGGTTCTCAACCGTGCGCAGCAAAGGGCGCTCAATGTAGGAGCGCTGAGTAATCTGCGGCAACTCATGTTAGCCTGGAAAATGTATAGCTCGGATAATCAGGGGCTCCTTCCTGCCAATCCTTCGGGAGAGGGGTATCCCGGCTGGGTTGTTGGACAAATGAGAGGCGCAGAAGACGGGGCGGCCCCGGAAATTAATGCCGCTCCCTATTTAAACGAATGGGATTGCACCAATTCTCAGCTATTGGTGGATACGAGATTTTCCACACTGGGTTATTACATACAAAATCCGGCCGTCTTCAAAGATCCCGGGGACCAAAGCACCTGGGACGCATCGACCCGGGTGCGGAGCTTTTCTATGAATTGTGCCATCGGCACCCCAACCGACAGCACATGGCTTGGAGCTGCCGGCACATGGCGGATTTATGACAAAGACAGCGACATGATTGCGCCCAGTCCGGCGGATATCTTTGTGCTCCTGGATGAGCATCCGGATAGCATCAACGACGGCCTTTTTGATTTTGCAATGCCAATAACGGCTGCGTTGACTTCCTATGTTGACATGCCCGCTGAATACCACAACGGCGCTTGCGCCTTCTCCTTTGCTGATGGCCATTCTGAAATTCATAGATGGCTGAGGCCGGGCGTCCTGCCTTTGGTAAATTGGGCCGTTGACCAGACACCCACGCCCATTAAATCCCAATCGAGCAACACGGGCAGCAACCCGGATATCTGGTGGCTGGCCGAGCATACAACAGCACCCGCGTCGACGGCGCCAGCGGATACTTTTTATCCGTAATGTAAAGATTGCCTCCTTTGGAACGATCGAATCCGTCTAGTCCATGATGGATTCAAGAGGCTGATTCGGGTCGAGGTTGTGTTCTTTAAGCCATTCAGGATTGAAAAGTTTGGACTGATACTTATGCCCGGAGTCGCACAACAGTGTGACGATGGTTTGGCCCGGGCCACGTTCCTTCGCCAACCGTACCGCGCCGGCAAGGTTGATGCCGGAAGACAGCCCCAAAAACAAGCCCTCCTCGCGCAGCAATTGATAGACGATGGCAAGTGCCTCCTGGTCGGGAATGCGATAGGCATGGTCGACCGAAATGCCCTCTAAATTTTTCGTCACGCGCATTTGGCCAATGCCTTCGGCCTCGGAATCGCCATCTTTGATCTCCGTGTGGCCATAGGTAAACCAAGACCAAATGGCTGCCCCATAGGGGTCGGCGCAAACCGTAACGACGCGCGGGTTTTTCTCCTTTAGGAACAAAGAGGTTCCCGCGAGTGTGCCGCCAGTGCCGACGGCGGACACGAAAGCGGTAACTTCACCATTCGTTTGCTCCCAAATTTCCGGCCCCGTCGTTTGATAATGCGCCTGCCGATTGGCCTGGTTGTCGAATTGATTGGCCCAAAACCAGCCTTTTTCTTCTGCGAGCCGCTGCGCGACGCGATTATAATTGCCCGGGTCGCTGTAAGGTTTTTGCGGCACGGTAATGACTTCCGCATCGAGGGTGCGCAGCAAGATGATTTTTTCCGGCGATTGCGTTTGGGGAATGACAATGACCAAGCGATAGCCTTTCGCGTGACCGATGACCGCCAGGCCGATGCCGGTGTTGCCCG
>JASHZU010000348.1 GCA_030042375.1 Verrucomicrobiia bacterium | reverse complement strand
CAACTAGTGCCGCCAACACTCCAATCATCCCCGTCAGCACGCACATAGACATTGTCCGCCGTCATGGCCACGTCTGGCGTGTTGCGCATGGTGGTCGAGCCCTGGTTAGCCGTCATACTGATATTGGTTTGCCACGTGGGAATTGGATATTGTGTGCTCACGCCACCGCTGCTGCCTACCCCGTCATATTCCGGACCGTATTCAATGCCCCAATTCCAAACGGTCTCTGACGACCACGCCCCGCCGGGGCCGGTCGTTGCCAGCGTGGTGCCGCCGCATTGAGTGATATACGGAGAATCTCCCGGAAACGAAATGAGGCCGGTATAGGCGCAGCTATCACCTGATGCGTTGAAAAAGGACTGTCCCTGGGCAGCCATTTCCTGCCAGATGGCATCCGCTGCCGGTTCTGAGGGACCGTCGGGAACATACCATGAACAACTGAATTGCTTGACTTGGGTGTCGGCGACCATTTGGTTCAGGACATCCTCAAAAGGAGCGCCATTGGGGGCGATATAAACAACAACTTGTGAAAGATTTGTTCCCATCGAAATGGCGACTTCGATATCCAGCGCCACCTCCAAGTCCGCCCCGCCCGGGTCCTGCGGACCGCCCGTCGCGCCATCAATCAGGACGTTTTGCAGCGGAATATTCGGCAGGCCTGCCGCACTCTCATAATAGTTAATGTCGCTGGACGAATACCCATCAAACTCGAGCAGCCCGACCTTTTGCCCCGAACCGTTCAGCGAAACGCCAGGCACATACGCCGCGCGGAAATCGGTCCCGCGATACGTGCCATCCGGACCGGAACCTGAGTTAGGTGAAGCGATTCGAGTTTTGACAATTCGATTGGCCACCAGGTGCGGTCGCGGCAATTCATAATTGTTCAACCCAATAATTCCAAGGATGGGCACAGTGAGATCCACGGAGGGATTGGTTGTCGGCGCGTAAAAATTCCGGTTTTCGGTGGGATGTTTATAAACGTTCAACTTCAAATGGAAGGCCCGCTCAATATTCGTCGCCGGGCCGCTGACATCCACGAGGCAGCGATTGGGATAAGTCGCGGTGACGGCCAGGCCATTCGCTTTCGCAAATTTGATGACGTCCTGATAGTCTTTTTCGCTCGGCGCGAACTGCGCAATGAATTGCGCGGAGGTCAGATAATGGTGATATTTGGGACTTTTGGGATTATAGATTTCGGCGAGCAAACTGTTGAGTTCAGATTTATTCCGCCATGGCAGGGCAATGGCCAGATTTAACTGGTTCGTCCCGGGGAGCTGCCCCAGGGGTGATAGCTGCGCCACCGCCTGCGGCACTGCGCCCGTCAAAACCTGGACATCAGCTGCCCAAATCGTTGAGGCTGTTAGAGAAAGGAATAACGAAAGGATGACCCCCCTGAAGCATTTTGCTCTCATATTGGCCTATATGATTGATCCAATAGCTGCGCATCGCTGGGTCTATTCTGACTTAATTAGTTGGTGCAGCGATGGTGCCATCGTCCCACAGGTTATTGTCATGGTCAAGAATTTAATCCGCTTGTTACACGGATGTCACATGGCCGTTTATCGCCAATTGTAAAGAAATTCGGGCCCGGCAGGCCGGCCCGCCAAAAATACTGGCGAGGACGGGCGGAGGGCATTAAACTCGCTTCTTTACATGGAAAAAATCTTTGTCACCGGCGCGGCAGGTTTCATCGGCAGCAACCTTGTGGACCGGCTTTTACGGGATGGAAAAACGGTCGTGGGCTTTGACAATTTCTCGACCGGGCAAAATGAGTTTCTCGAAAGCGCGCTGAAAAATCCGAAGTTCCAGTTGATTCGCGGCGATTGCCTGGATTTGCCCGCACTCATCAAAGGAATGGAGAAATGCGATTTTGTTTTCCATCTCGCCGCCAACGCGGACGTTCGGTTCGGCCTCGAACATCCCGGAAAAGATTTTCAACAGAACGCGTTTGCCAGTTTCAACGTGCTGGAAGCCATGCGCGTGAACAACATCAAACGCATCGCCTTCAGTTCCACCGGCAGCGTGTATGGCGAGGCGGAAACGATTCCGACGCCGGAGAACGCGCCATTTCCCATCCAAACTTCCCTTTACGCGGCGTCCAAACTCGCCGCGGAGGGATTTATCCATGCTTATTGCGAAGGTTATGGTTTTGAAGGTTATGTGTTTCGCTTCGTTTCCATTTTGGGCGAGCGCTACACGCACGGACATGTGCTGGATTTTTACAAGCAATTGCGGGCGAACCCGGAAAAATTAAAAATCCTCGGCGACGGCACGCAGCGCAAATCGTATCTCTACATCGGCGATTGCCTCGAAGCGATGCTGCATGTCATTAAGCAGAATACGGCGGCCAAAGCGAAGCATCGCGTGGAAACCTACAATCTGGGCACGGAAGAATTTTGCCAAGTCAACGATTCGGTCGGCTGGATTTGTGCCGAACTTGGCATCAAACCCACGCGGGAATACAGCGGCGGCAAGCGCGGCTGGGTGGGCGACAACCCGTTTATCTTCCTGGATACCAAAAAAATCCGCGCCACCGGATGGAAAACGACGTTGACGATTGAACAAGGAATCGTCCGCACGCTCAAATGGCTGCAGGAAAATCCATGGGCGCTCGAACGACGATGAACCGGAAAAGCCAAACGCGGGAACCCGCTATTGGTGTGCCTAAACGGCTTCCGGTTTCATTTGCCCCGCGCACTTCCCGGCGCATTGTTGTCCTGGGCCTTTGGCATCTGGGCTGCGTCACAGCGGCATGCTGCGCGAAACATTTCCAGGTCGTTGGACTGGATTTTGATGAGGCGAATATCGCCAAATTAAATTCCGGCAAAGCACCGTTGCTCGAACCGGGACTGGATGAATTGATTGCCGCCGGCATCGCCGCAAAAAAACTTTCGTTCACGACCGACTCCAAAACCGCTTGTGCCAATGCGGACATCCTCTGGTTGTGCTATGACACGCCGGTGAATGAAAATGATGAGTCGGACGTGGAATTCGTCCTGGCGAATCTTCGCAAGGCCCTGGCTCATTTGCCTAAAGAGGCGCTGGTACTGATTTCTGCTCAATTGCCGGTCGGCACGTGCGCAAAGCTGGAAAAAGAATTCCCGCAATTTCATTTTGCCTGTTCGCCGGAAAATTTGAGATTGGGCAAGGCAATCGATTCGTTCAACAACGCCGAACGGGTCATCGTGGGAATCCGCGACGACGCAAAAAAGCGGGCGCTGGAGAAATTGTTCGCGCCATTCACGCAGCAGATTTTATTCATGCGGACGGAATCAGCAGAAATGGTCAAACACGCGCTGAATTCGTTCCTCGCGCTTTCGATTACTTTCATCAATGAAATCGCCCGACTCTCTGAAAAAGTTGGCGCGGATGCGAAGGAGGTATCGGCGGGATTGAAAAGCGAACCGCGCATCGGTCCGCGCGCGTACCTGGGGCCGGGCGGACCCTTCGCCGGCGGCACGCTGGCGCGCGATGTTGTGACCCTAACCAAACTCGCGGAAGCGCAGGGCGAAAAAATCTCCGTCATTCCCGCCATCAAACAAAGCAACGATTTGCACCGCGGCTGGGCGTTTGCAAAATTGCAATCGCGCCTTGGCGATTTGCGCGGGAAGAAAATTGCAGTTCTCGGACTGACGTATACGACGAATACCAACACACTTCGGCGCAGCGCGGCGATCGAGCTTTGCCAAAAACTTTTAAGTGCAGGCGCAAATGTGAGCGCATTTGATCCGGCAGTAAAAAGTTTGCCGAGAGAATTGAACTCAATTTTGCTGGCACACGATGTTTCTGAAGCGTTGATGGACGCGGACGCCGCTGTGATTTGCACGGAATGGCCGCAGTTTCGCCAGGAGGATTGGCCGGCGGTTGTGAAACTGATGCGCAGGAAAATTTTCATCGATGCCAATCGTTTCCTGGCCAATGAATTGAAAAGCATCGACGGCGCCAGGCTTTTTTCTGTGGGACAACCCGATGAAACTTAAAAACGTCAATGCGCTCATCACGGGCGGCAGTCAGGGGCTCGGCAAAGTGATCGCCGAACATTTTCTGCGCGAAGGCGCGAATGTGTGCCTGTGCTCGCGCAGCGAGAAAGAGCTGCTCGCGACGCGTGACGAATTGGCGCGTAAATTTCCGTCGCAAAAAGTTTTAGCCAAGGCGTGCGACGTTTCCAACGAAGCCCAAGTCAATGAACTGGTTTCTTTTGCGCTACGCGAATTAGGCTCTATTCATGCGCTGGTGCTGAATGCTGGAATTTACGGGCCCATGGGACCAACGGAGTCCGTCAATTTAGAGGAATGGAAACGTTCGATAGAAATTAATCTCCTGGGTGTTTTGCTGCCATGCCGCGCGTTGATTCCGCATTTCAAAAAAGCCGGTTGCGGGAAAATCATTGTCCTGAGCGGCGGCGGCGCGACGAATCCCCTGCCGAACATCAGCTCCTACGCCGCGTCCAAGGCGGCAGTGGTAAGGTTGGCTGAGACGCTGGCCGAAGAGCTCAAGCCGTTTCATGTGGATGTCAATGCCATCGCGCCCGGCGCGCTGAAGACGCGGTTCGTCGAGCAAGTGCTGGCGGCGGGGCCGGAAAAAGTTGGCGCGGATTTTTTTGCCAAAAACAAAAAATGGGCCGAAGAAGGCGCAGTGCCGCTGGAACTCGGCGCGAAACTGGCCGTGTATCTTGCCAGTGCGGAAAGCAATGGCATCACTGGCAAGCTCATCAGCGCGCAATGGGACCCGTGGGAAAAATTGCAAGAGTTTAAAGGCGATTTGAGCAGCGACATTTATACGTTGCGCCGCATCGTGCCGAAGGATCGCGGCAAAAAGTGGGGGGACAAATGAACTACGCCATCATCGGCTGCGGATTGATTGGGAAAAAACGGCTTGCCGCGCTGCCGCCAGGTTCAAAGATGGTCGTCGCTTGCGACACCAATTTGGAACGCGCGCGGGCGCTTGTAGAACTGGCGAAGGGCGGCCGTGCCGTGGCTGATTTTAAAGAAGCGATCGCTGATCCGCAGGTGGATGCCGTTATTGTTGCTACTCTTAATTCAACTCTCGCTGAAATTTCCGCCGCGGCAATTAGCGCGGGCAAGCATGTGATTGTGGAAAAGCCCGCAGGCATTTCCGTGAAGGAAATCGACCATCTGATTGTGCTGGAAAAGAAGCATGGCGTTTGTGTGCGCGTGGGTTTCAATCATCGCTATCATCCGGCTTTTATTAAAGCGCGGGAGATTTTTGATTCAGGCATTATGGGCGAGTTGATGTTCATTCGCGCACGTTACGGACACGGCGGACGCGTGGGCTATGACAAGGAATGGCGCGCGGATCCAAAGCTCGCCGGCGGCGGCGAACTGATGGACCAGGGCGTGCATTTGATTGATTTGGCCGGATGGTTTTTGGGCGAGTTCAAAAAAATTGACGGCCACGTCGCCACCTATTTTTGGAACATGCCTGTGGATGATAACGCCTTCCTGGATTTGCAAACGGCCAAAGGCCAGACCGCGTGGCTGCATGTGAGCTGCACGGAATGGAAAAATCTTTTTTCGTTCGAGATCTATGGCCGCCACACGAAGCTGCACATTGACGGCCTGGGCGGCAGTTACGGCGTCGAAAAACTTTTTCATTACCAAATGAAGCCGGAGATGGGCATTCCCGATACAAAAGTTTACGAATTTCCCGGCCCGGACGAATCGTGGAAAACTGAAATGATCGAATTTGACAAAGATATTCAATTGAAGCGAACCCCGGACGCGGGGCTTGCCGAAGTTCGCGCAACCCTTCAGATTATCGAAGCCATTTATAAAAAACCCTGAGAATGTATGATTATCTCGCGCTCTCCCCTTCGTGTCACGCTTGGCGGCGGCGGCACGGATTTGCCATCGTATTACGAAAAGTTCGGCGGTTTCCTCATCGCCGCGGCGATTGATAAATACGTTTACATCACGCTGCATGACACCTTCGTCGTGGATTTGCTCGCAAAGTATTCGGAACTCGAGCGCGTCGCGAACGCCTCCGACCTGAAGCATCCCATCCTCCGCGAAGCCTTCGCGCTCGTTGGCATGGACGGCCACTTTCTGGAAATCACTTCGATGGCCGATATCCCGGCCGGCACGGGGCTCGGTTCGTCCGGCAGTTTTACGACGGCCGTCCTCAAGGCATTGCACGCGCATAAGCGCAGTC
>JASHZU010000347.1 GCA_030042375.1 Verrucomicrobiia bacterium | reverse complement strand
AAAAAAAGGCGAATTGGATCAGCGCGTTTCTTGACACTTCAGAACCAGAATGTTACCACCAGCGTAAATGTTGACCACCAAAAATGAGCGCGCGGGGGAAAAACGGGGCGACATTTTATTTTCCGCCCGTTTTTTAGTCCTTTTGGCGCTGGCGGCAATACTCGCGGGTTGCGGGCCGGCGGGCACACGCGCGTTGTTGAAGGGGACTAAAAATTTGCAGGAAGGCAATTATGCGGAGGCGGTGGATGAATTGCAGACGGCCACGGAGGACATGCCTACTAACGCGACGGCGTGGAATTATCTGGGTGTGGCCCAGCAGCACGCGGGGCAGGCGGATGACGCGGCGAAATCGTATCAGCGGGCGCTGGAACTGGACCGGGACCTGACGGAAGCGCATTATAATTTGGGCTGCCTCTGGCTGGAGCAAAATAGACTGGACGACGCCATCAGCGAGTTCACGGCGTTCACGCTGCGCAATGTCAAATCGCCGGACGGCTGGCTCAAGCTGGGCCTGGCGCAATTGCGCGCCAACCAGGTTTTGTCCGCCGAAAAAAGTTTCAGCACAGCGCTGTCCCTTGATCCGAATAACGCCGAAGCGTTGAACGGCCTGGGCCTGGCGCGGATGCTCCGTGGCCGCCCGGAGGAAGCGGAGAAATTTTTCCATGCGGCGGTGCTGTACCATCCCGATTATGCGCCGGCCATTTTGAACCTGGCCACGGTGGCGCACGAATATCTTCACGATGACCGGCTGGCGTTATACGAATACCAGGCGTACCTGGCGTTCCAGCCGCGCCAGGCGAACTGGGACGACGTCAATGCGATTGTAAGTCAGATGGAGCAATCGCCGCAGACTGCGCCCGCGCCGCTGCCGCGTCAAACTGAACCGACCCAGCCTCAGCGGCAAAGCCAGGCATACATCGAGCCGCGCCAGCCCGAATACACGCCGGAAGAATCACAGCCGCAAACGGAACAGGAACAGCCGCCGCCCACTCCGCCACGGCAGAATTACGTCCCGCCGCGCGAACAGACGCAGGTCGTCCGGGTGCAGCCGGAGACGACAGTGGCGCCCGCACAAGGTTACACGCTGCAACCGGTGAAGGAGCCGGAGATCTATACTTCGTCGGAGCCGAATCCGCCGCCGCCGGCGCATGATTACAATCCGCTTCATTGGTTGCATCCGGACACGCAGACAGTGAAGGTGACGCCGTTGCCGCCGGCCAACAGCTTGCAGGCCGAGCCGCCCCGCCCGGTGCTGGTCCAGCCCGCGCCGCCGGCGTATCCGAGCTATCTCTATCTGCACCCGCCCGCGCCGGCAGCGGGCGACCGGCACGCGGCTTCAATTATGTTCGAGCGCGCGCGGCAGTTCGAGCAGCAGGGGAGATTTACTGATGCGCTGGATTCCTACCGGCTGGCCACGCGGGAAGACCCGAGCTGGTTTGAAGCGCAGTACAATTGCGCGGTGATGGCCTATCGCCTGCGCGATTATCAATTTGCCTTAAGCGCAAATGAAATGGCGCTGGCCATCCGGCCGGCTTCCGTAGAGGCGCGCTACAATTTCGCGCTCGCGCTCAAAGCCTCGGGTTACGTGATGGACGCGGTGAGGGAACTGAAAAAAGTCCTGGGGAGCGATCCCAACAACGTGCGCGCGCACCTGGAACTGGGCAACATTTACGCGCAGGACCTCTATGATGTGCCGCACGCGCGGCAGGAATACTTGAAAGTTTTGCAACTGGACCCCGCCAATCCGCAGGCGTCGAACATCCAATTCTGGCTCTCGGACAATCCGGAATAACTTTGCCATCATTGAAAAAACGGCACTGACCTTTGAATAGGCCGCGGGGGGGTTATTCCAAGGTTATTCACAATTGTTTCCCGATGAAGCGCAAGAGATGGAATTTGCGGGATTTTTCTTGATTTTTCAGGGATTTTAAGGCTTTAGCCATTGTTTTGCCCGTTATTTTGCGGTTTTTTGCAATTTTCAGACGACTAAAAATTGCAAAATACCATGGATTTAGGGCAGGAAACGGGAGCTAAAACTGTTTTATCCACCGCCCAAAAAAAGTGAATAAAAAGGGTGATTAGCCCGGCAAATTCATCCACAACTTGACGGCGACGTTTTGCGCGGCCAACATAAGACGCTTGCTAGGAGGAAGAAAATGCCAAAACCAACTACAGGGCAGGGGACCGGAAATTTCGTCTTAACCGTCAACGGCGGTTCGTCGAGCATCAAGTTTGCCTTATTTCAATCCGGCGAACCGTTGCGGCGGACGCTCGCGGGAAAAATCGAAGGCATCGGCGTGGCGCAAGGACGTTTTGAGGTCAAAGGCTCGGAAGAAACGGACAAAGTTTCGGAGTCCATTGCCGCGCCGGATTATGCCGCGGCGGAAAAAAAGTTCATGGACTGGATTGGCGAAAAGGTCCAGTGTGCTGGACTGGCGGCCGTGGGACATCGCATCGTTCATGGCGGGCCAAAATATTGGGAGCCGCAGCGCATCACTCCGGAGATGATTGCGGAGCTGCACGAAATGAGTCCGTTTGATCCGGAGCATTTGCCGGGGGAAATCCAATTGATTGAGGCGATCCATCGCCGCTTCACGGGGCTGCCACAGTTTGCCTGTTTTGACACGGCCTTTCATCACGACCTGCCGCGCGTGGCACGTTTGCTGCCGATTCCGCGGAAGTACGAGGCGAAGGGCGTCCGGCGCTATGGATTTCACGGATTGTCCTGCCAATATCTCGTCGAAGAACTCCGGCGCGTCGCCGGTGCGGAGGCGGGGAATGGCCGCGTGGTGATTGCGCATCTGGGCAACGGCGCGAGCATCACCGCCGTGCGCGGCGGCCGGA
>JASHZU010000346.1 GCA_030042375.1 Verrucomicrobiia bacterium | reverse complement strand
GCCAGCAACAGCGCTTGTGCATCGCCCGCGCGCTTGCCGTGCAACCGGAAGTTTTGCTCATGGATGAACCGGCCTCGGCGTTGGACCCCCTGGCCACTTCCAAGATTGAAGACTTGATTTTGGAATTGAAGAAGACTTACACCATTGTCATCGTTACTCACAACATGCAGCAGGCCGCGCGCGCTTCAGATTTCACTGCCTTCTTTTATTTGGGCGAACTGGTCGAGTTTGGCACCACGACAAAAATTTTTACCAGCCCGTCCCAGAAGCGGACGGAAGATTACGTCACCGGACGGTTCGGCTGAAATCATTCATCTTTATTTGCAATTGCTCAAAGCGGTGGCAAATTGAAAGTAGGCGCGGCGCGGGGAATAGGAATTGAATTATGGAAAGTAGCACTGAAGTGAGTCTGGACATGTTGAAGCAGAAATTGCTGACCATGGCCAGTCATGCCGAAACCGCCGTGAATGAAGCGCTGCAGGCGCTCCAGGAGCGCGATACCGAGCTGGCCCTGCGCGTCAAAGACAAAGACCGCGTCATTGACCAGTTTGAAGTGGAGATTGACGACCTGGTTATTCAACTTCTTACCCGGGCGCCACTCGCGAGTAATTTACGCTTCGTCACCATTACCATGAAAATTTCCCAGGACCTGGAGCGCATCGGCGATGAGGCCACTAAAATCGCCAAGCGCGCCCGCGACCTCGCCCAGGAACCGCCCGTGAAGATCGTTCTGGATTTGCCGCGCATGGCCGCGCTCGCCCTCGACATGCTCAAGGCCGCGCTGGATGCGTTTGTCAGCCGCGATTCCACCGCGGCCCGTGCCATTATTCCGCGCGACAAAGAAGTGGACGCTATTAATAAACAGGTTCACAACGTGCTTGCGCAGCGCATGGTCGAAGACAAGAACACGATTGCCCGCTGCCTTCATTTGATGGTCGTCTCCAAGAGCCTCGAACGCATCGCCGATCACGCCACCAACGTCGCCGAAGACGTCGTTTACCTGTGCGAAGCCCAGGACATACGGCACACCGGCATGAAAAGCCAGCCGGCCCTCGCTTCAGTTTCTTAGAATTTGTTTCCGGCTTTCAGCGGGTGCCCGGCCAAAAATTCCGCCGCGCTCATGCGCCGTCCGCCTTCCCGCTGCAATTCCAAAACCTTCAAGGCATCTTTCCCGCAGGCAATGATAATTCCGTTTGGATCCGCAGATAAAATTTCTCCCGGCTCTCCGGTCTTTTGGACAACTTCAGCTCTCCAGATTTTTAACAAACACAGCTTCGGATCTAATTTTAAAAAAGTAAACGCCCCCGGCCACGGGGTAAAAGCGCGCAGCCGGTTCAAAATCGTTTGGGCGGGCAGCTTCCAATCAATGTGCCCGTCCTCCTTTTTGATTTTGGGCGCCAGGCTTGCGTTCGCTGGCTGCGCCTGGGGCAGAATTTTTCCACTGACATAACCCGGAACCGTTTCCAACAAAAGCTCCGCGCCCAGCTGCGCGAGCCGGCCGTGAAGTGTGGCCGAATCATCCTGCGGCGAAATGGCAGTTCGCTTTTGCGCGAGAATCGGCCCGGTATCCATGCCCGTGTCCATCTTCATAATCGTCACGCCGGTCTCGCTTTCGCCATTCGCGATCGCCCATTGGATCGGCGCCGCGCCGCGATATTTTGGCAGCAATGAAGTATGAACGTTCAGGCAACCATATTTCGGCAAATCCAAAATTGCCGCTGGCAAAATGTGCCCGTAGGCAACCACCACAATCAAATCCAGTTGCAACTGGCGCAATTGGGAGATGAACTGTTCATCGCGTGCTTTAGGCGGTTGCAGCACGGGCAGGTTGAATTTTTGCGCCAGGATTTTTACCGGCGGCGGTTGCAGTTTCAGTTCGCGGCCCTGGGGTTTGTCCGGCTGCGTCACCACCGCCGCAAGTTGAATTTGCGGCTGGCTGGCAAGTTTCTCAAGGCTGGCGCACGACAGCTCTGCCGTGCCCATGAAAATGATTTTTAACCCGTTCATCGCAGCGTCCGGCCCGGCCGGTCGATTCAACAGAATGAACCGGACAAGCGCCCGGCTACTTGTTTTTCAGTTTCATCACCAGTTTGAGAATGCGAAAAAACGTCTCCGGTGGCGAGCCGTCCGTGTTGATATTATGGACCAGCTTTTTGCCGTAGAAGTCCAATACCGGGCGGGTTTCCTTCTCATAGACAATGAGCCTTTGCCGGATGACGTCCAGGTTCGCGTCATCCAGCCGGTTGTCCTTGAGCGCGCGGCGCTGTAATCGCGCCACTAAATTTTCCCGCTTTGCCGAAGTGAGATAGAACACGGCAACGACATTCAGCGTGTCGTCCAGGATTTCCGCCTGGCGCACATTTCGCGGAATGCCGTCGAGCACCAGCGTGTCATTGCCGGGATGAAAATGGCCCATCTGCGTGCTGCCATTAATCGTCTTGCGCCAGAGTTCGATGGTTGGCTCATCCGGCACGAGCTTTCCGCGGCTGGAATATTCCAGGAAAACTTTGCCCAGTTCCGTGTCCGGTCGCAGAGTCCGGAAAACATCGCCGCACGCGCAATGGTAAAAACCCGGGATCGTGCCAAGGATGCGTCCATGGGTGCCTTTGCCGGAGCCCGGCGCGCCAAACATGAGAATAGTCCGGTATTTCACGCGTCCTTGTGTTTCAATTGAATTTCCTGGATCTCGCCGAACGGTATCATCACTTCCTGGCGTGAGGCTCCCGACACCACCTCAAAATGCGCTTCATTGGCCGAGATACGCGAGATGCGTTCGGCGACATATTGGCCCTTGGGCGTTTTGACGAGCAATACCATGTCTTTATTCGCTCCCGTCCGCACCATGCCGAAGAAACCGGAAAATTTCGTTTCCATAAACCGCCGGTTAAACGTGAACTGCCCGCGTTTAAAAATCTCCGGCTCAGGATGTGACGGCGCGACCGTCTTCCAACCCGTCGACGCCGCTGCCACCTGGACTGATTCTGTTGTGGCCGGCTCAGCGCCCGGAGCGCCCGGGGTGGCTGTAGGCGCGATGGCTTCCGGTGGCGCGCCGGTATCCGTTTGCATGTCTTCTTCCGTGGCGCCCTGCGGCATATAGGTGGGCATGGACAGGAAAATAATCGGCCCGATAATCGGCAAAACCGCGGAAACACCCGCCACCATACCTACAGGCCGCGCCCGGAATACCGCTATCTCAAATCCGGCGTAAATATTCGCGGCATAAATTATGAGCAGCAAAATGACTCCCAATCCCGAGGAGAAAAGCCCGCCAATCACCGACCCTTTCTCCGGCAACTCCAGGCGCGTGACGCTGTGCACATCCACTTGCTCGTCGGTAGGCGCGCGCGGGGGTGTTTCAATGAACGGCTCGGCAAAGGGGGCGCATTTCGGGTTATCGTGGAGCAGCTTCAGCGCGTCCTGCGTAAATTTCGTCCAGGGAATTCGGTCCGTGTACGTATCGTCCGGCTTATGGATAATCACGCCATCGTCGTTAAAGGCGATGGCATCGCCCGTTACCGACGTGCCGTCGGTCAATGTATACGTGTCCGCAAGGGCCGTGGCAAAAAGTCCGCAAAGCCATAAGCTGCAAATGATCCAGAAGATTTTACGCACAAGTTATTCTTAACACATGGTAAAGGGCCGCGAAAGCAAATTTCCGGTCACCTCGCGTTGCCCAGTTCTCCAATCAAGTCCTCCACGACCCATACGTTTCCTTTGTCCTGCAGTTCGTCTGCCGCCGCGCCGTGCTGCCAGGTGGCAAAACGCAGTGTCTTACCCACGTCAGCCTGCAAGCCCGGCTGCGCCAGCAGGCCCGCGATATATCCGCCCAAAACATCACCGCTGCCGCCCTGGCCCAAAAACGGATTCCCCGAAGGATTAACAAAAATTTCGCCCGTATCGCAGCCTACCAGCGTCTGATGGCCCTTCA
>JASHZU010000345.1 GCA_030042375.1 Verrucomicrobiia bacterium | reverse complement strand
GCAGGTGGAAACCTGGCTGGACGCCGGAATAGATAAAGCAATACAGTTGAATGGAAATGTTGATGAGTTGAAGGGTTAAAGCGTAAAGCGAATGGCCGTTCAACGATTGAAAGAAGCAATGAAACGATACGAAGGTCTGTTTATATTGAATACCGCGGGGCGCGAAGAAGGCATCAAGGACATCCTTGACAAAATTTCCGCGGAAATCTCCTCCGCCGGCGGCAAAGTCGAGACGGTGCAGAAGATGGACCGCAAGCATTTTGCGCGCGTGGCCAACAAGAAGCACAACGCCGGGTTTTACGCCAACGTCATTTTCAGCGGCACAGCGGCGATCATCAGCCAATTGAATTCCAAGTTCTCGCTGAACGAAGAAGTTTTCCGCGTCATGTTCACGGAATCGCCGGAGCCGAAAGCCGCGGCGAAGTAAAAATTTAAACCCGACCTCCTATGGCCAGCTTCAACAAAGTGATTCTCGCGGGAAATTTGACGCGCGATCCGGGGTTGCGCTATACCCCAAAGGGCACGGCCGTGGCGCGCATCACGCTGGCAGTTAACCGCACCTACTCCAGTGGCGAGGGCGGCGAGAAAAAAGAGGAAGTGAGCTTTGTGGACGTGGATGTCTGGGGCCGCCAGGCGGAAGTCATTTCGCAATACATGAAAAAAGGCCGGCCCCTGCTCGTGGAAGGCCGCCTCAAGCAGGACACCTGGGAAGACAAAAACACGAAGCAAAAACAAAGCAAACTCAAGGTCGTCCTGGAAACCTTTTCGTTTCTGGATTCGGGCAATCGCGGTGGCGAAGGCGCCTCCCCTGCCCGCACGCCTTCGGCTGCGACGCCCCAGGCCGAATCCCCTGATGCTGAACCACCGCAGGACGACGACGTTCCGTTTTAACCTTTTTTTCGTTAACCATCACTTGTTACTTTTATGAAGACTGAAGTTATTCTCACCCACAACATCGTCGGCCTTGGTGCCGAATCGGACCAGGTCAAAGTCGCGCCCGGGTACGCGCGCAATTTTCTTTATCCGCAACGGCTGGCGATTCCACTGACACAGGCCAACCGCAAGCACATCGAGGCGCTCAAGCGCAAACGCGCCGAACGCGAAGCGCATGAATTCAATACCATGACCGAACTGGCCAAGGGTGTCCAAAAATTGATTTGCATCGTCAAGGTCAAGACCGGCGAAGACGGCAAGATGTTCGGCTCGGTCACCTCGGGCATGATTGCGGACGAATTGAAGCACCAGTTCGACATCTCACTCGATAAAAAGAAAATCCACCTTGAGCATCCCATCAAGGCGATTGGCGAATACGAAATTGAATTACACCTCCATGCCGATGTCAAAAGCACGCTCAAAGTACACGTGCAAAGCCTGACGGCGATCGCCGCACCGGTGGCCGCGCCCGCCGAGAAAACGGAAGAGCCTAAAAAGCCGAAGACCGAAAAACGCGGCCATGGCAAGCGCGAAACGGAAAAGGCCGAGGCGGCGGCTCCCGAAGAGAAAAAATCTCAAGCGGCCAAAGGTGAAAAGCCGGCCAGGGCGAAGCAGGAAAAGAAGGCGAAGGCCGAATAATTTTTCGTTGCGGTGTCTGCCCGGCGTGGGTTTAATCCCTAAAACCCATGAAACGCTGGGCCTTCCTGACCGTTATAATTTACGCGGCTGCGCTCCTGCTGCTCACTTTCCCGGTGGTTTATGCTGCGTTTGGCGGCGTGCATTTCAGCATCCAGCAGGCCGCGGACACGTATTTTTACTGGGGCTATTGGCTTTGGCTGGCCGTGTTGGTGGCAGGACAAATCCTTTTGCTGCTGGTTCCCATTGATATTTCGGAACGCCGGTTGCCTTCGCGCCGAAAATTGAAAGTCCCCGTCATCGTCGGCACTTTTCTTCTGGGCAATCTATGCCTTGCCGGGATTTTGTCCCTGTTCTGCGCCATTTTCAAGGATGACGGCCTCAACCTTTTAGATCCCCCAAATTATTTTATCTATCTTTCCAACGCTCTCAATCACAATCCCGCCCGGCATCTTCAGCCCTCCAACAGTCAATCATCTTTGGAAACGCTTTGGCCCTTGCTGGCGTGCTGGGTTATTTGGGCGCTCATTTTCCGGCGCGCCGCGCGGGCGGATTCTCCCGATGCCTTGATGAAACGGCTGACGCGCTGGCTGCTGCGCGGCAGCATCTTGGAATTGCTCGTGGCTGTGCCGAGCCATGTCATTGTTCGCCGGCGCGATGATTGTTGCGCGCCGACGGGAACATTCTGGGGAATTGCCACGGGAATTTCTGTGATGCTGCTTTGCTTTGGACCGGGCGTTTACTTTTTATTTGTGGAACGATTTCAACGGTTGAGACCGAAAGAAAAACCGGCTTGATTCAAGGGCACATTTCTACCCGGAGGCTATCCGGTAGGCAAAGTACACGCAGGCAATGACGGAGAAAATTCCAAAAACATAAAATTCTCCGTACATCAAAAAAAACAAGCCAACGATTGCGGCCAGGGAAATTCCGGCAGCAATGGCTCCCAGGGTGTTGTCCGTCCCGCGGGCGAGCACCCGCGCGCCTATACCCGATAATATTCCGATGCCTGTGCCGGTAAGTGGAAATCGAAATCCGGTCATGAAAAAAAATCCAAACATCAAGCCACTTCCCAGAGCCGCGCCAAGAATCGCGCCGAGAATTCCCAGACCCATGTTGAAATCTTTGGGCGCATCAAGCGGCTTCTTCATCAGAGGTTTAACGGCCGGCGCGAGCGGCCTGGATGGAGGAAGCGGAGGCGGCATAGTGGAGCTAGCAGCCAATGGCGGCGGTATCGGTGCCGCTTCCTGGCGGTTAATTCTCAATCCGCTCGATACCGGAGCGGGCGCAGCCGCAACGAGCGGTGTGGCCATTGCCGGTGCCGCCATCACAGGCGTGGGCGCAGCCGGCGCTGCCATTGCCGGGAGAGGCGGCGGAATACTGCTGGAAGACTGTTGATTGATTAGCTGGTTTGCCAGCGTTGTTCCATCCACACCGCAAACGGGACAGCTAATCGGATAGGGCATGTGGCCGTTCACAGGTTCGACATCGAACTTGTATTTCTGGCCGCAGTAACAAACGACTTTCAGTTCCATAGGGTTTTTGTCGTTAAACTGGCTGAGAATCAGACTCATTTTAATTCAGTTGCCTGGTCTGTCTACAAGTTTTTCAGCCATTGCCAATTGGCTATTTGATGCTAAATTGCCGCCGTCGGTAATAAAATTAAAACAGGAGATGATTATGCCAAAAATGCGCGCTGCCCAAATTTCCCGCCCCGGTGGAGCTTTTGAACTGGTTGAACGTGAAATTCCCCAACCCGCCGCCGGCCAGGTGCGCATCAAAGTGCAGGCCTGTGGCATCTGCCACAGCGATTCACTGGTGAAGGAAGGCCAATGGCCCGGCCTCCAATATCCGCGCGTACCCGGCCATGAAGTTGTGGGCGTGGTGGACGCCGTAGGCGCTGGCGTGACGCAATGGAAACCCGGCCAGCGCGTCGGCGTAGGCTGGCACGGCAACAATTGCGGCAAATGCGACAACTGCCGCAAAGGCGATTTCTTCGGCTGTACGGTGTCGCTGCAAGTCACGGGAATTTCTTTCGACGGCGGCTATGCGGATTATATGGTCGCACCGGAAATCGCGCTGGCCAGCGTGCCGGACGATTTGCCGGCGGCGGATGCCGCGCCGCTCATGTGCGCGGGTATCACCACTTACAACGCGCTCCGTAACAGCGGCGCGCGCGCAGGGGATGTCGTGGCTGTGCTCGGCCTTGGCGGCCTGGGCCACCTGGGC
>JASHZU010000344.1 GCA_030042375.1 Verrucomicrobiia bacterium | reverse complement strand
CCCGTACGCCCTTTCGACGAAAAATCCACTTCACCTTCCGCGCCGTCGTTGAAACGCAACCAGACGCGGTAGTTATCTAATATTTTTAGTGAAGTGATTTTTTTCATCACGCCACAATCTACAACAACTTCACTTCCTCGGCAACGCGGCTTTGCCCGTGCGGGTGAGTTCGGTGATGCCGAACGTCTGCATCAGCTCGAGAAACTTTTCCACTTTGCTTTCCGTGCCGGTGACTTCGATGGTCAGGGATTTGGGCTGCACGTCCACGATTTTGGCGCGGAAGATGTCGGTGATTTGCATCACTTCAGCGCGGGACTTGGAATCCACCGAGACTTTCACCAGGACGAGTTCGCGGTCCACATATTCGTTGTCGCGGAAGTCCTGCACCTTGATGGCGTCGGGCAGTTTGTTGAGCTGCTTGACGATTTGATCCAGCGTGGCCTCGTCGCCGTGGGTGACGATAGTCATGCGAGAAAGTTTGGGGTCGTGCGTGGGGCCGACGTTGAGGGTATCGATGTTGTAGCCCCGTCCGCTGAACAGGCCGGCCACGCGCGTGAGCACGCCGAACTTGTTCTCAACCAGCACTGAAATGGTGTGTCGCATAAAATCGTTTAAAGTCGAACCGGAAGGCTAACAACCCCGGCCAAAGGGGTCAATTTGCAAATTGCTTCAACTCATCCGCTTTTTGCTGGTGGATGGCGGCGCGCTTGAGGTTCCCGGCAGCTTTAAAGTTGGCCGCGATTTGCGTTTGCAAAGCGTATTCGACTGATTGCCGGCTCATGGTGCGAATTGTCCATACGTAGCCTAACGCCGCCAGACCCGCCAGGAGAGCAAGGATCCCCGTGGGGCTTTTGGCCGCGAAACCCATCGTGCCGCGTGCCAGCCCAAAACCGCAAAGGCCGATAAACAGCCCCAGGCCGACACATAAAATTATGGGCGAGTGCTCCTGCAACCATTCTGATAACGGCATCAGCCTCTCGGGCGTGGCTGAAACCATTGCCGGCGGGACGCAAATGGTGGGCAAAATCTTTTGCAGGTCTTGATCGCGCAGGATGCTTAAGGCCATTTGGGGATCGGGCCGGACGGTGGGACCTTCCAGAAAATCGGATTCATTGCCCGTGGCCGCGAACCGTTGCACGCGTTCTTCGGCAACAAGTTCCATGACACGGGTTGGCACGAGCAGGCCGTTTACCACGATTTGGGACATCCGGCAAAGACCGGCAAAAATAACGGCGATATAAATAAATGCCAGGGCTCCATTGAGAACCAGGCGCCGTTCCCATAATTGCGCCAGCAGCGCCGCCGAGAATACTCCGGCAATCACAAAAATTTCGAGCCAATCCATATAGCGGCTGGCGGGTAGAGGGCCGCCGTAATTGGCGCGGCCATACGCCAGGACAACCGCTTGCAACACGCTCCACAAAGCCAGCGCGAGCAAAAATTCCGCTGAGCGGGGTTGCTGAAAATTGGGCCGCAGATAAATCACCAGCAACAACACCAGCGGCAGCCCAATGAGACAGGGTGTAAGGGGGAAAAGCAGTTGGAGGAACTTGGAATCAAATTCACCTTGATAAAACGGCCAGCTCAGGTTGCGCGTCAGCGCAGCGGTGAATTCCACAAACGAATGCGCCTGCAACGAGTGGTCCTGTTCCTTGGTAACATTCAATGCGACGCCGATGACAAAAACGAGCGCAGCCGCCGCGAGCGAGATGATATTTCCTTTGTCGAGCTGCCGGTTTTTTATCATGCGCAAAACCAGCAGCCCGCCAACGGCCAGCGGCGCGAGCAGGCCATTGGCCATGGTGAACAGCCCCACGACAGCAGCGAGGCATCCGCAGTACCAGCGCCAGCTTCCGAATTTTCCAAAACCAAGCCATACCAGCGCCAGCAGCCCGAAAATGTTGACGAAATATTGCTGCGAATTAAATCCCCACGTCGCATTTTCCCCGGCGAAAGGCAGCGTAACAAATGGGATCAGCAGGAGACAAACGAGCCAGCCGTTTTTGCATCCAAAGAAATCCCAGAGGAAATACGCCAGTTCGCCGGCATAAACGCTGAAGATCAAGGCGTTGACGGTCATTTGCAGCAACGGTTCCCAACGGCCATTCAGCCAAATCACGCCCAGGTCCAGGATGCGCGTGAGCACGACGCGATGCTCGTTGTTGCCCGCAAAAAAGTCTGCCACCTTCAAATCGCCCACGACCCAGGATTTGAAAAACAGCGCTTCGTACCATTGGTCCCACATGGGCAGTGGCGAAGCGTAGAGCCAGGCCATCCAGAGATGCGCCCCCAGGGCCATCAAAAATAATGCCGCCAGCCAGAGGGCAAAAATTTTGAATGAGTCGCTGGTTTGGTTCAAATGGTGGTCAATTTTTGATTTTAAATTTGTGATTTGCAATTTAGGCGCCAATGGCGGATTTGCGCGAAGCAGTCATAATGGCGACCAGTTCATTAGCCTCTTGCAACAAAGGTTCAACTCGTTTCGGCTTTATTAACCCTGCTTCGATGATCATTTCCAGCCAATATGCGCTTTCATCCGCTTCCTCTTCAACGGTTCCAAGCTTAGAAATGAATTCGGCTTTAGAGCGACCACGACAGGCCGCCCGGTAATTGGCGCCGACCGAAGTGCCGGAACGAACCAATTGATTGGCGATGGCGCGTCCTTCAACAGTTTTTGGCAGCACGGAAACTAATTTGATAACACGAAGGCCGAATTGCTTGGTCCTGATCTTGAGTTCATTTTCCGTCATGGCCTTAAATCACAAATCGCAAATCCAAAATCCAAAATTAAAAAAATGGATTATTTTTCTTCTCCTCAGCCACCGTGGTCAACGGGCCGTGGCCGGGACAAATCAACGTGTCCGGCGGCAGGGACAAAATCTGCTCGCGCACTTTTTGGCGGGCGAGGTCCCAGGAATCATTCCCCTTCCCCATCGAGCCGGCAAAAATGGTATCACCGACGATGGCGACGTGCGGCGCGTCCTCCTGCCAGTTACCGACCAGATAGGTCACGCCGTCGGCCGCATGGCCGGGAGTTTCGCGATGAGTGATACGCAATCCGCCGAGATGAATGATTTCACTGGGTTTGTTGCGCTGGTCCACCGGGGCGTTTTTCGAGCCGGAATGCACCTTGGCCTTGGGCCAGGCTTCGCGAATTTTCGGCAGCGCCTCGACATGGTCCCAATGCGAATGCGTGATGAAAATGTGGCGAAGGGTCAATTGATTTTCCGCGAGGCAATTTAAAAGCGATGTGGCGTCGGTGCCGGAATCGAAAACTGCCGCGTCGCGCGTGACTTCGTCCCAAACGAGATAATTGTTCACGGTCAAGCCGTCATCCGCCGTGGTGAAGACGCGCAGTTCACGCCAGACGCTGAGATCTTTTTTCTCCGGCAACCAGCCTTTGGCAATGGTCT
Organism: Verrucomicrobiia bacterium; assembly: GCA_030042375.1. The sequence goes on along the minus strand of JASHZU010000344.1, from coordinate 1,740 downwards.
CAAGCTTTTGCGGGTCGAGTCCGATAGCCTTTCCGAGTGCGGCAAAATTGATTTTCAAGCTGCCGGCATTCCCGCTTTCCTCCAGCGAGGAAAGTTCACTCTCCGAAATGCCGGCGGCGCTGGCAGCGGCGGCGGCCGAGACGCTGCTCATGGAGCGCGCCTTGCGGATGATGTCGCCCAAATGGTCCTCAAGATTCATGGGAGAAAGCTAACCGCACCAATCGCCTGCGCAAGTAATAACGGCGCACGCGCGCGTGTTGCCGCAAACTTTGCTGCGTTTTTTGGTTTTGTTTTGTAAACTCGGGCCGTGAGCCGCAAAAGCACACGCATCGCTGCCATGGTGGAATCGCATCGCGGGCAGAAGATTGACCCGCACTATGCGGGCTATTTTCATTGCTTCAACCGCCAGCAGTTTTACGAGGCGCACGATGTCCTCGAACATATCTGGCTCATGGATAAACACGGCGCGAACGGCGCGTTTTACAAAGGGCTCATCCAACTGGCCGGCGCGTTTGTGCATTTGCAGAAAAACCGCCTGCGCCCGGCGGCGGCGCTGTTCAAGCTTGCCCGGACCAATCTCGAAAAATATCCCGGCCTGCATGACCAGTTGAATTTGAAAATGGTCCATGCGCTGATCGAAAACTGGCTGGGGGAATTGGAAGCGAAGAATTTTGAAAGCAATCCTTTACACACCCAACACGCGCCCAAACTGGCCCTGGAAGCGGCGCCGGATTAGGTCCGTATGAACCGGACGCGCATTGTGCTGGCGGGCGGCAGCGGGTTCATCGGCTCCGCACTGGCCCGCGAATGCCTCGCGAAATTCGGCGAAGTGGTGGTGCTGACGCGTTCGCCGCGCCCGCGCGACGACGGGGTCCGCGAAGTGGAGTGGAACGGCACGCACCTTGGCGAATGGATAAAAGTTTTGGACGGGGCGGAAGCGGTCATCAATCTCACCGGAAAAAATATCAATTGCCGGCATACGGAAGAAAATGTCCGCGCGCTGGCGGAATCGCGGGTGAATTCCGTCCGCGCTATTGCCGCGGCGCTGGAGCATGTCAAAGCGCCGCCATCCGTTTGGGTCCAGGCCAGCGCGATTGGTTATTATGGCAATGCCAAAGAAAGAATTTGCGATGAAGATTCGCCGAATGGCTCGGATGCATTGTCTGACATTTGCCGGCAATGGGAATACGCTTTCAATTCCGCACCCGCGCCAAAAACGCGCAAGGTTTTGTTGCGCATCGGCGTAGTCCTCGGGCGGGAGGGCGGCGCACTGCCGGTGCTGGTGCGATTGACAAAGTGGTTTTTGGGAGGCAGTGTTAGTAGCGGCCAACAGTTTATCAGTTGGATTCACCTGAAAGATTTAATGCGAATGTTCGACGAAAGCCTCTCACGCGCAGATTTAACCGGGACATTCAACGCGGTAGGCCCCAACCCGGCCCGGAACTATGAATTCATGCGCGAATTGCGACGCGTCTTGCATCGTCCCTGGAGCCCGCCGGCGCCGGCATGGGCGGTCAAAATGGGGTCGCGATTGATGAAAACCGAGCCATCGCTGGCGCTGGGCAGTTGCCGGGTAATACCGAAAAGGTTTGCAGAAAAGGGTTTTTCGTTTCAATTTCCTGAGTTGAACACTGCGTTGAAGGATATTTTATGAAAAAATGCGCCTTATTTTTATTCGCATGCCTCGGGGTGATGATCTTGAGCGGATGTCATACGAGCCAGGACACCGTATTTGTCCCG
>JASHZU010000343.1 GCA_030042375.1 Verrucomicrobiia bacterium | reverse complement strand
AAGCATTTTAGGCACTGCGGCGATAAGCGGGGTCAATTGGGCCGCGGACATGGAGCGCGCAGACATAGCGCGTTGGACCACCGAGAAATTAGTGCACCAATACCCAAAAGAGAGCACGAACCCGAGGCCAGCCACCATGCCGAACCATCCCACGCCCATCGGATTATCCGAAGGGCTGCCAAGGTGTTGCCATGCTTGCGTCCATGTGCCCGGCGCGTAATGTTCATTCGTGGCGGTCAGGGCCAGCTTATGTTCGAGTCCTGTCCAACCGCCGGCATCATGCAAAGCCAGGATGGAGAGGGGCGCGAGACCAATCACAATCATAAAAAATTGCAGAACTTCGTTGTAGATGACGGACGTTAACCCTCCTAGATAAATATAGATGAACAATACCAATGATGAGATGGCGATACACCAGTCGTAATTCCAGCCGGCCAGAGTGGAAATGAGCAGAGCCACGGTATGCAATGAAATTCCCGAGAAGATAATGGCGGTAACTGCGAAGGTGATGGAATTGAATGCATGGGTTTTTTCATCGAACCTCAGTTTGAGATACTCGGGGACAGAGCGCGCCTTTGAGCCATAGTAAAATGGCATCATAAAAACGGAGAGGAAGACCATGGCCGGGATGGCGCCAATCCAATAAAAATGACAGGCCAGGATGCCGTATTTTGCGCCAGATGCGGCGGAGCCAATGACTTCCTGCGCGCCAAGGTTCGTAGAGAGAAATGCCAGCCCGGTAATCCATGCCGGCAGCGAACGGGTAGACAGGAAGAAGTCCTCGCTCTCGCGTAAATGGCGCCTGGCGACCCAGCCAATGGCAATGACCAGACAGAAATAAGACAGCACAATACCATAGTCGGCGCGGTGCAGGTAAATGTGCATGGATGGGAGGTTAATCAGCAGACGAAAGATGGCAAATTCCTTTATTCGGGATGTGGTTTCAAATGGCGATTTCGCTCGAAAAACACGCGCGAAATGATAAGATACAGGTACAAATACAGAGCATCATGTTGTCGTGTTTTATTTTCTTTCGGTTGTGGAAAAGAGTTGGATTTCTTTTGGTCTGGATGGCCGCCGGGCAATTGATTTTTGGCCAAACAACGGCCGTGACAGATTCGCCACCCCCCAAAAAAGTTTCAGTGATACAAAACGGCCCCTGGCGAATTGAATATAATTTAGAAACTGGGACGGCTGATATTTTGTTTAACGGCAAACTTGTCATTTCCCAGGAATACGCGGTAGTACGGCTTCCGGAAACGATCACCAGCCGGGATTTTAAGACTCACATAGTTAAACGGTACTCAATCCACGATGATTTTGGGCGAGGCACAAAATTTGTCGTCGAATCGTCGAACGGCGACGGTGAGAAAATGATCCAGAATTTCTGGCTATATAACGGCCTGAATTACCTTTTTACGGATGTGGAGATCACTGCGAAGAAGGGAGTGGCCTCAAATTTCATGTCTCCATTAACCTCGCAGACACCTTCGAGTTTTGTTCCAGCGGGCGATGATCGGGCATTGTTTGTGCCGTTTGACAATGACATGTGGGTCCGTTATGACGCGGAGCCGTTTGGCGGCAGCGTGACCAGTTATGAAGTTTCAGCGCTGTATGACAACACAAGCCGGCACGGATTGGTCGTTGGTTCCGTAGAGCACGATGTTTGGAAGACGGGGATCATTTCGACAACTTCCTCCAATGCGATTACCAGCCTGGAAGTTTTTGGTGGCATCACTTCTACCAACATTACCCATGATGTGCTGCCGCACGGGAAAATCAGTGGAAAAGTCATCAAATCGCCAAGAATTTTTATTGGTTGTTTTGACGATTGGCGTGACGGGCTGGAAACCTTTGCAGGAGCCAATGCGATCGTTGCGCCACCGCGGCCATGGAAAAGCGGAGTGCCATTTGGGTGGAACAGTTGGGGGAAACTGCAGTTCAATTTGAATTACTCAAACGCCGTCCAGGTATCAGACTTTTTTGCAAAAGACCTCCCGAATTTTAAAAATAATGGCGTGGCTTATATGGGTTTAGACGCGGGTTGGAATTCGTTGAGCGAAGAGCAACTAAAGGAGTTTGTGCTTCATTGCCATGCGAACCACCAGGAAGCGGGCATTTATTTTACGCCTTTTACTGCCTGGACACATGATGGAAATCAAATAATCAAGGGAACGCCCTGGCATTATAAAGACATTTACCTTTATGCGAATGGCCAGGCTCAAACAATTGATGGTGGTATTGCGCTGGATCCTACTCACCCGGGAACGCAGGCGCTGATTAAGTCCGATATTCGCCATTTCCAGAGAGATGGTTTTAAATACGTCAAAGCTGATTTCATGACGCACGGGGCGTTGGAAGCGGATCACCATTATGATCCAAAAGTGACGACGGGCATTGAAGCTTATAACGAAGGGATGAAATTTGTCACGAAGGTCGCAGGGAAGGGGATGTATTTGAACCTGTCGATTTCGCCTTTGTTTCCGGCACAATATGCGAATTCACGCCGCATCTCCTGTGATACATACGGACGTATTGACCAGACGGAATATATGGTTAATTCGCTTACTTATGGGTGGTGGCTGAGCAAAGTCTATGACTTCAATGACGCCGACCACATGGTGCTGAATGATTTTAGTGAAGGTGAAAATCGTGTCCGGATTACTTCTTCGGCAATCACCGGTATTTTCATTTCCGGGGACGATTTCAGTGATACGGGCGGTGCTACCGGCAAGGAACGCGCCAGGGAGTTTTTAACGAACCGGGAAATTTGCAATGTCGCCCGCATTCGCAAATCCTTCGAGCCGGTTGAGGGAAATACGGATGATCATGCGGGCAATCTCTTTTGCTATAAGGATGGAGATAATCTTTATCTTGCAGCTTTTAATTTCTCCAACGCGGGCAAGGATTTTACAATTGATCCGCAGCGGATAGGTTTAAATCCAAGCGACACGGTTACTTCAAAGGAGCTTTGGAGCGGGACAGTCCAGACAAACTCGGGGACGCTTTCCATTCACGTGGCTCCTGAGGACGCCGTGCTCTACGAATTTTATCCGGCGAAATAAGTGATCAGCGGACTTATCGTTACGGGAGCAATTTTTCTATGTCCGCGGCGACCACATCAGCCTGGATTGAAATTCCCTGGTCATTAAAGTGGACGTTATCAACATGGTAGTCCGGATGGCCTTGCATTGGGGTGTTTAAATCTTCAACCGGAATTTCATGCGCCTGCATAAATTTTGCGGCAATCGTGTTGCGCTCAGCGATGCGTTCGTCAGTCGCCTGGGCGGGGTCATCAGGGGAGGGCGGTGGGGAAACTTTTAAAGGAGTCGTGTTGGCCCAAATTAACTTTGCATTGGGTGCATATTCCTTGATGACTTGTAGATATTTCGGAAAAGCCTGTTCGTATTCTTTCTCACTGTGCTGCCAGCCATGCATCCCGTTGTTTAAATGAATGACATCAAATTTGTATTGGGTTAAGACCATTTTGATTTGCTCCAACAACACGGGGTCGGAAATGAAAGCCGAGCTGCTGAGCCTTCCGACGTAGGCCTTGCCACCGAGGCGCTTTTCAACGGCTGGATAGTAGGCGCGGGTGATAGAATCCCCGATGAGCAATACACGCGGCAGGTTAGTTTCATCGGCGTGAGAGATCCAGATGTCGCACCATTCGATGGACTCCCTCGCTGAAGGCGGGTAGTCGGAGGCTCTTCCAATACCCATGAACATTAAATTTATAATGAAGAAAATGAGTAGATAAGATTTGGTCAGTTTCATTGGTGTTTAATCATGTAAAATACGTTGAGGCTGCTGCTTTTGATCGCATTGGTGACTGAAAGGGTGCCGGTGGCGCTGAAGTTACCGGTGGAGTTGGTGATCCAGGGGCCGGTCAGGAGGTTGGTGGTGCTCAGCACATCATAAGCGCCGTTGGCCGTGCCGCCACTGCCGCTAAAGACCAGGTTGGTTCCCGAGAGGCTCGTGCTGGAGATCACCAGCCCGGAACTGCCCGAAACACTAATCACCCCGCTGCTCAACT
>JASHZU010000342.1 GCA_030042375.1 Verrucomicrobiia bacterium | reverse complement strand
CCTTCTTGTCAATCCGCTTAAATAACGTTTGCGCCACGACGCCCTTTAACGCTTCCGAGAGTGTCTGGCGGATTTTGTTTTGCTGTTCCGCGGGGAAAACGTCAATGATACGGTCGACCGTCTTGGCCGCGCTTTGCGTGTGCAGCGTGCCGAAAACCAGGTGACCCGTGGCAGCGGCGGTGATCGCCAGCTCAATGGTTTCCAAATCGCGCATTTCACCCACTAGGATGATGTCCGGGTCTTCGCGCAGTGCACCGCGTAATGCTGATGAAAATGATTTGGTATGGACGCCCGTCTCGCGATGGTTCACCAGGCAGTTCTTGCTCTCGTGCACGAATTCGATCGGGTCCTCAATCGTGATGATATGGTCTTTGCGGTTTTTGTTCGCGTAATCCACCATCGCCGCGAGCGTCGTGGATTTGCCGGAACCTGTCGGCCCCGTCACCACCACCAGTCCGCGGTGCAGCATGCAAAACTTTTTCAGCACGGCGGGCAGGGGAGCATCGAACTTTTCAAAGTCTTCAAAAGAAAGCACGCGGCTGGGAATTTGGCGGAAGACGGCGGACACGCCGTTTTTCTGGTTGAAGAAATTGACACGGAAGCGGGAAATTTTGGGAATCTCGTAGCCGAAGTCCACGTCGCCGGTTTCTTCGAACTGTTTGATTTTGTAATCCGGCGCGATTTCGTAAAGCATGCCTTTGAGCGTGTCGCTTTCCAGGGGCGGGTAATCCACGCGCTGGAGTTCGCCGTTGATACGCAACATGGGCGGGTTGCCCGAAGCCATGTGAAGGTCGGAAGCCTTCTGCTCAAACATCAAGTTGAAAAACGCATCAATTTTGGCCATAGTCGCCTGCTTTCTTTCGGTAAGATATAGCCAATACCGTGCCGAATTCGGGCTAAATGCAAAATGAAGACGCTGACCGAAGTCATTCATCGCGAAATCCTTGCGCAAGGGGGTGTTATCCCCTTCGTCCGCTTCATGGAATTGGCCCTTTATTGTCCCAATCTTGGATATTATGAAGCAAAAACAGACAGAATCGGCCGCCGTGGCGACTTCTATACCAGCGTCAGCGTCGGCGACCTTTTTGGCCAGTTGCTGGCCTTCCAATTCACGGAATGGCTCGAACCGCTCCAAGCCAAAAATTTAAAGCCGCAAATTGTCGAAGCCGGCGCCCATGACGGCCAATTGGCCAAAGATATCTTAACCTGGCTCCAATCCAATCGTCCCGTGCTTTTCGAAAAACTCGAATACACTATCGTCGAGCCGTCGGCGGAGCGACAGCAATGGCAGCGCGAAACGTTGAAAGGATTTTCCGTTCGCTGGCTTTCTCATTTCGATTCTTCGACGCACGTCAGCGGAGTGATTTTCTCCAACGAACTTCTCGACGCGTTTCCCGTCCATCGCCTGGGCTGGGACGCAAAGCGAAAAAAATGGTTCGAATGGGGTGTGGCCGCCGCCGGCGATAAATTTGAATGGGCCAAAATGGAAGGCGGAGAAATTAAACTCCCGCCGTTCCTCCTCAATCTTCCATCCACGCTTTTGCAGATTCTTCCGGACAATTACACCGTGGAAACCAGCCCTGCGGCGGATGACTGGTGGCGCGCCGCCGCCGCCGGTCTGAATCGTGGAAAATTAATGGCCATTGATTACGGTTTGACCGAAGAGGAATTATTTTCGCCCTCGCGCAAGAACGGGACCCTGCGCGCTTTTTTCCAACATCATTTCGCCACCGACATCCTGGCCAATCCTGGCCGGCAGGACGTCACCGCGCACGTCAATTTTTCCGCTATCCAAAAAGCCGGCGAAGCTGCGGGGCTTAAAACGGAGATTTTTTTCACACAGGCAAAGTTCCTGACCCAGGTCCTGGAGAAAACGATAAAGAATAAAAGTTTCGGCGAGTGGATGCCTGCGCATACGCGCCAATTCCAAACGCTCACGCATCCGGAACATTTGGGCCGCGCCTTTCGCGTCCTGGTCCAGTCGCGTTGACAAGTCTTACAACTGGCCGAGGATTTTGCCCAGCATCAGGGTCAGGAAGAAATTCACGATCAAAATCGTGATGGAAGCATACACCACTGCTTCGGTCGTGGCCTTTCCCACGCCTTCCGCGCCCAGGCCGCACGTCAGCCCTTTGTAACTGCCGACGAGCGCGATGATGCCCCCATAGATGAACGCCTTGACCAATCCCTCCACCAAATCAATGACATGCGTGAAATGCAGCATGTTGTACCATAAATACACCGGGTCAATTTCCAGTACGAAAACACATACGACATAACTCGCGCTGATGCCCAGAACGATAGCTTCCAGCATCAGTATCGGCAACGAGATCATAGACGCCGCCAGCCGCGGCACCACCAGGTAATCCACCGGATGCGTCGCCAGGGTTCGCAGCGCGTCAATTTGTTCCGTCACCCGCATCGTGCCGATCTCCGCCGCCATCGCTGCGCCGGCCCGTCCCGCCACCATCAATGCCGTCAGCACCGGTCCCAGTTCGCTGCACATCGAGACGGTCACCACTGCCAGTGTGGCCGTATCCATCTTGACCTTGTGGAATTGAAAATACGTTTGCGCGCCCAAAACCATCCCCGTGAACGCCCCCGTGATGAGCACCACCGTCTGCGATTTGATGCCGATGAAATAAAGCTGATAAATGAACTCGCGCCACGTGATCCGAAACGTGAATATGGAAAACACCGCGTCGCGCGCCAGCATGGTAATTTCCCCAAGCCCGGCGAACGTATCTTCAAAGCGTTTGAAATTGAAGAAATTCATTCCCGGCCAAGCTAGCAGCGCCCCGCGCTTTTGAAAAGCATAGACCCATCTCAGATTCCCATCCATTTGCCGTCCGCCGTTAAATCTGCAATCATCCGCCGATGTTTCGTTGGAAAAAATGGATCCGGAGAATCGTCGTGGTTGGTTTTGTGCTCCTGCTGCTTCTCGCCGCGGCATGCTATTTCTTTCCGGAAACGTTCCTTTGCGTGGACAGCGGCCCGGTAAATGCCGACGTCATTATTGTCCTCGGCGGTGGTGGTTCGCACGAACGTCCCATCCGCGCCGCGGAATTTTTTAATAAAGGCGCCGCACCGCGAATCCTCCTCAGCGGCGCCGGCGATGATACTATCAATCGCCACATTATGGAGGATCGTGGCGTGCCTGCCGCGGCCATCGAGCTGGAAGACCAATCCCGGACCACGCGGGAAAACGCCGAATATTCCATAAAAATTATGCGTGCGGAAAACCTCCACAGCGCCATCATCGTAACCTCGTGGTATCATTCTCGCCGTGCCCTCGCCACGTTTGAGCATTTCGGGCCGGACATGAAATTTTATTCCCGGCCATCCTACTTTTGGACCCACCGTGCGAATTGGAACCGCGAATTTTTCCGGCACGTTTACCTGGAATATTTGAAGCTGCCCGGCTATTGGATTGTCTATGGTG
>JASHZU010000341.1 GCA_030042375.1 Verrucomicrobiia bacterium | reverse complement strand
AAGCTGTGCGCAGGATAGCGCCAGGAACCTAAATTCGGCAATCCAGCAAAATGACCATTCCGGAACTGAACCAACTGGGGCGGGGAGACTTTACGCGCATTGTCGTGCCGGTCTTCGAGCATTCGCCATGGATCGCCGAGGCAACGTGGGAGCAAAGGCCATTTGCCAATCGGGAACAATTGCAGCAGGCGCTTTGTGAGACGGTGAAGAACGCGGGAGAAGAGAAACAACTGACTTTGATTCGCGCACATCCGGATTTGGTGGGACGCGCCGCCTTGGCGGGCACCCTTACACCCGCATCCACGAATGAACAGGCGGCCGCAGGGTTGAATAAGCTTTCGCCCGAAGAAATCCTTTTATTCCAGGAATTTAACGCCGCTTACAAAGAAAAATTTGGCTTTCCGTTTATCATTTGTGCGCGGTTGAATAAAAAAGATGCCATCCTGCAAGGACTGGCACAGCGAAAGAAAAACTCGCGCGACGAGGAAATCAAAACCGCGCTGGAGGAAATTTTCAAGATTGCCGAATTGCGGCTGAGAGATTTAATTAACGACTGATTTATGCCTGGTAAATTGAGCACCCATGTGTTGGACACAGTCCACGGCCAACCGGCCGGGGGAATGAAAATCGAATTATGGTCGCTGGCCGGCGAACAGCGCGAACGGATCGCCACGACCCAAACTAATGCCGCCGGACGCACGGATGCCCCGCTGCTGGATGCCGGGCAAATGAAGGCCGGGCAGTACGAACTGGTGTTTTTTGTCGGCGATTATTTTGCAGCAAAAAAGACGCCGCTCGCGAAGCCTCCCTTTCTGGACAAGGTTCCCGTGCGATTTAGTATCGCCGATGCGGGCGAGAGTTACCATGTTCCCCTGCTGGTCTCGCCGTGGGCTTATTCGACTTATCGCGGAAGCTGACCATGGAAGCAGCGCGAAAAATCATCCAACGTTGCGAAGCGCTGGGAAAAATTTCCGAAGAACCGGGCCGGCTTACGCGCACGTTTGCCTCGCCGGCCATGCGGCGCGCCAACGAGCTGGTGGCGCGCTGGATGCGTGAGGCGGGGATGAAAACGCGCACGGATGCCATCGGCAATCTCATCGGCCATTACGAAGCGGACAAGCCGGACGCAAAAATTCTGCTGCTCGGCTCGCATTTGGATACGGTGCGCAACGCGGGGAAATTTGACGGGCCGCTGGGGGTGATGCTGGCGATTGCGTGCGTGGAGGAGTTGCATCGAAAAAAAATCCGGCTGCCGTTTGCCATCGAGGTGATTGGCTTTTCTGATGAAGAAGGCGTGCGTTACCAGGTTCCCTATCTGGGAAGCAAAGCGCTGGCAGGGATTTTTAACCCCAAAGATTTGGCGCGCAAGGATGCCGATGGCATTTCCATGGCGGAGAGCATCAAAAATTTTGGTGGCAACCCGGGGAAATTAAAAACCGCGCGAAAGGATTCCCGCCGTCTGCTTGGCTACCTCGAAGCGCATATCGAACAGGGCCCGGTGTTGGAACAAAAAAATCTGGCGGTGGGAGTGGTCAGTGCCATTGCCGGGCAAACACGCTCGCGGGTGACATTCATCGGGCAAGCGGGCCACGCGGGGACGACCCCGATGAATTTGCGAAAGGATGCGTTATGCGCGGCGGCGGAAATGATTTTGGCGGCGGAACATTTCGCGCGAAAAAAACCGGGGCTGGTGACAACAGTCGGCGAAATTTCCGCCAGGCCGGGAGCCAGCAATGTCATTCCTGGCGAAGTTTCCCTTAGTTTGGATGTTCGCCACGCCGAGGATTCGGTCCGGCAGTCGGCGGCGGTGGCCCTGGCGTGGAAATTTTGTGAGATTGGGACTCGAAGAAAATTAAAAGGAGATTTTACCATCGTTCATGAAACGGCGGCGGTGAAGTGTTCTCCCCAATTATCGGCGCTGCTCGGCAAGGCGGTCAAACGACGGCAAAAAACATTGATCCAGATTCCCAGCGGCGCGGGACATGATGCCGCGATCATGGCAGGAATCACACCTGCCGCAATGTTGTTCGTTCGCTGCCGTGGCGGCATCAGCCATCATCCGGACGAATCGGTCCGGACGGCGGACGTGCAAGCGGCTTTTGGCGTGATGGGCGATTTTCTTCAATTGCTTGCGGCGAGTGATGCCCCTATTGTAGGGCGTTCAGAAAAAAATCAACTATGAGCGAACCGGGATTCACGCGCACGATTGTCAAATCGCGTTACGCCCTGCTCACGCCCGATGGCTTCGTGCCCAGCCAATTGCCGGGATGGAAAAACGTGACGGCCATTGTCCATATCTCGCCGGCGATGGGCGCAAAGTTTTCGCAACTGCAAATCACTTTCCAAAAACAAGGCACTGGTGAAGGCGACACAGGCGCATTGGAATTTTTAATTTATGCGCTCGAAGGGCGCGGAGCGGTAAAAATCGGGAAGAAAAAAATGAATTGGGAAGCCGGCAGCTTTATTTTCATTCCTCCAGAAACAAGTTTCCTGGTCGCGGGCGTGGAAGGCAGCCGGATATTGATTTTCCAAAAACGGTTCGAGCCGCTTGCCGGCACGAAAGCTCCCGGGACGGTTGCCGGGCATGAGCGGGAAGTTTCGGGGCAGCCGTTCCTGGGTAATCCGAATGCGCGGTTACAGGTGTTGTTGCCGGACGACATGGCGTTTGACATGGCGGTGAATATTTTCACGTATCAGCCGGGCGCGACGCTGCCGTTTGTGGAGACGCACATCATGGAGCACGGCCTGTTGATGTTAAAAGGACACGGCCTTTACCGGCTGGATGCCGATACGCACCCGGTCAAAGCGGGTGACGTCATCTGGATGGCGCCGTATTGCCCGCAATGGTTCGTGGCCAAGGACAAAGA
>JASHZU010000340.1 GCA_030042375.1 Verrucomicrobiia bacterium | reverse complement strand
ATGGCGAAGAAGCTAAATTAAGAACCAAGCACTCAATCTGGCTCGGTTTCCATATTTTTAAATGTTGTTTTGAGAGCTTCTTCGAGAGATTGAATGCGAACCGGCTTGGTCAAATGGGCATCAAAACCGACATTTTGGCTGCGAGCGACGTCATGTTCCATCCCGTAACCGGTCAAGGCGATACCACGAAGGTGATTTTTTTTGCCGAGTTCAACCATTAGATCGTAACCATTGCCGTCCGGCAGGCCGATATCTGTAATCAGCAAATCAAAACTTCGCGCGCCGGCCAAAGCGCGCGCCTCGGCAACGGTCGCCGCCTCGGCAACCTGGTAACGACGCCGCGCCAGCAGACCGGCGAGGGTAGTGCGGGTTGGCTCGTGATCTTCCACGAGCAAAATACGGATGCCTTTGGCGGTTGAACCGGGCGTACTCCCCGGGGCCTTTTCTGCCGCTAAATTCCGGCCACCTTCTGCGGTCGACGCCAGCGGTAATTCTACGGTAAACACAGCTCCTTTATTTCGCCCATCACTGGTTGCAAGAATTTTTCCGGAGTGTAATTCCGCAAGTTTTTGGGAGATGCTCAAGCCCAGGCCCAATCCCGCGAAGCGATTGCCGTTGCCTGAGACGGAATGGCTTTGTGAAAACGCATTAAATATCCCGCCGATTTCCTCCGGGGTAATGCCAATGCCAGTATCAGAAATTTTTACAGATAGCGTGCCATTGTCCTGGCTGGTCTCAACCATAATTTTCCCCTGCTCCGGTGTGAATTTGACGGCGTTTTTTAAAAGGTTCCAAAAAATTTGCTGGAGCCGCACAGCATCGGCAAAGACGGTGTGGTGCGTCGCCTTAAACTGCAGATCCAGCGTGATTTGTTTTTGGTCGATTTCCTCGCGCACCTGCGCGACAGCGTCGTGCAAAACGGAACGAAGGTTAATCAGTTTTTTCTCGAGAATAATTTTGCCGCGCTCGATGCGGGTTAAGTCCAGCAGGTCGTCAATCAGCCGGGCCTCCATTTCAATGTTCTTGCGAATGGTATTGAAATCAGTCCGGACGCGCGGGGGCAGGTCGCGGTTATCGACGGCGTCGCTGGCAAGCAATAACACGGGATTCAGGGGAGTGCGGAGTTCATGGGAGAGCGTGGCCAGAAAATCATCTTTGGCGCGAGAGGCGGCAAGCAGTTCTTCGTGCGCACGTTTCAATTGTTGCAGCACGTTCTCGCGCTCGATGGCAAAAGCGATTTGCGAAGCGATGGTTTGGGCGGGACGCAATTCGTCATGGGTAAATGAATGCAGCGAATTGAAATAAACCACGAATTTGCCCAATAATCGTTTTTCATATGTGACGGGAATAAAAGCCAGCGAATGGACGCCTTCTTTTTCAATCGCCGCCCTCAAATCCTTGATCAAATCAGTTTTGGAGAAGTCACTAATAAAAATGGGCTCCGGCGTCTCGTCCGGTTTCCAGGGTGAATGCCCCTCAACGGCGCGACGATATTCGTCTGAAAGACCGCGCCAGGCTTTGAAACGCATAACACCTTCAGAATCAGACAAAAGAATAGATGCCCGGTCGGCATTGTAACATTGAACAATTGCATCGAGAGCCGCGTTACAAATTTCATTGATCGAGGGCGCTGCATTCATTGTCGCCACCAGTTCAAAGAGGGCGCGTTGCTGCCTTTCATTGCGCTTGCGCTCGGTAATGTCCAAAAGAAGATTAACGCCGCCGGTAATCCTCCCCAAAGAATCGCGAATTGGCGTGGGATAGGGCAAAATATTCCGACGCGACCCATCCGGCCGCTCGATGATAATTTCCTGGCCCCGTACCGGCTCACCGGTTTTCAAAGTGACAGCCATGGGACATTCATCCGGGAGCAATTCCTTGCCGTCCACCTTGAAAATTTTGTACGAGCCGCACCATAAATCGCGCCCGATGACCGGCCGCCGGCCCCACAACTCGACAGCGGGTTCGTTGTATAACGTGATTCGCCCTTCGCTGTCAGTGGTATAAATAGCCAGGGGCAAATTGCGGACGACCTGCTTGTAACGCTCCTGGCTCACCGCTAATTCGGCGGTGCGATCCTGGACGCGTTTTTCCAAATCATTGTTGGCCAACCGCAATGCTTCCTCGGCCATTTTGCGCTGGTTTACTTCCATCGCGAGCGCGTCGTTGGCCGCGGCCAGGGCGCGGGCGGTGCGGAACAAATCCACAAAGACGCCGACTTTCGATTTGAGAATTTCCGGGTTAATGGGTTTCGTCAAATAATCCACGGCGCCGGCCCCATAACCCAAAATAACGTCCTTATCATCCAGGAAAAACGCGGTCAGAAAAATAATGGGAATATGCTGGTTTCGCTTGCGCGTCTTAATCTGGCGGGCCAGCTCGATTCCACTCATGCCGGGCATTTGAATGTCCAAAATAATGCAGGCGAATTCATTTTGAAGAAGTGCCATCAACGCTTCCTCGGGACGGAGGGCGCGAATCAGGCGCAAGCCGGGCACAGACTCAAGGATGCTTTCAAGGGCATCCAGGTTCCGGCTCTCGTCGTCCACAATCAAAACGTTGACGGTCTCAATGGCGGGATTCAACTCAACATTTTTTCCTGTTTCATTTGATTCCATGGCAAACCCGCTGGTAATTTAACCGCCCCGCCGCCCGACGCGCGGCGGCGAGGCGTCATAAACCATCCTGCCCTTGCGTGCAGCAAGAGCCAAGAGGATGTTCCCCACCGAAATTGAGATAACGATTTCATTTAGCGATAGAGCCAGACGCGCAATAGTGAAACAAGCTGGTCGGTATTCACCGGCTTGGCGATATAATCCGAAGCACCGGCTTCCAGGCATTTTTCGCGGTCGCCTTTCATGGCCTTGGCCGTAAGGGCCAGAATGGGGAGCGCGCGGAACTCGGGATTCTTGCGAATCTCGCGCAAGGTCTCGTAACCATCCATTTCCGGCATCATGATGTCCATCAGGACCACGCTCAAATCGGGCGTATTCTTGATAATTTCAATGGCCTGGCGCCCGTTTGTGGCGCTCAGCACGTTCATCTCGTGATTTTCCAAAACTGTGGTGAGCGCGAAGATGTTGCGCGCGTCATCGTCCACTACCAGTGCCTTGCGACCGCGCAAGGCTTCATTGGAATTATGCAGGCGAGCGAGCATTTCGCGCTTGGCTTCCGGCAGGTCTGCCACGACGCGATGCAGGAAAAGCGCCGTTTCATCGAACAAACGATCCGGCGATTGCACGTCCTTAAGCACGATACTTTTGGCGAGGGTACGCAGTTGCTTCTCTTCCCCAGCCTCCAATTCCTTGCCGGTAAAAACAACAACAGGCACTTCGCGCAAAGCAGGTTCGCCCTGCATTTTTTCCAGGAGGGAATACCCGCTCATATCGGGCAGGCGCAAATCCAACACGCAGCAATCAAATTGATTGTCCATTAATTTTTGATAGGCATTCGCGCCGGTACCCGCCGTTTCAATTTCAATGTCTTTGTACTTGAGCAACTCGACAATGCTGTCCCGCTCGGTCTGGTTGTCCTCGACGATCAGCAGCCGTTTCATGCGCGGCGCAACAAAGGCCTTAATGCGATCAAAACATTGCTCCAGACCTTCGGTGGTGGCCGGCTTAATGATGTACGAAAACGCACCGTGCGAAAGGCCGTGCTGGCGCTCTTCCTCAATAGAGATGACCTGGACGGGAATGTGCCGCGTGGTCGGGTCCAGTTTTAAATTATTCAACACCGTCCAGCCCAGCATGTCGGGCAGGAAAATGTCGAGGGTGATGGCGGTGGGCTGGAATTGCCGCGCCAGGGCAATAGCCGCATGGCCGCGCGTTGCGGAAATGGCCTTGAACCCTTTGTCACGGGCCAAGCCTATCAGCACGCGCGCGTAATGCGGATCGTCTTCCACAATCAGCAGGACGCTGTCTCCCGGTTGGATGCTATCGCGATCGTCGGGAATATTTTCTTCGCGCGGGGCCGGCAGGACAATCGGCTGCGCGTCGGACTGCCGTGAAAGTTTGGCGGTGCCGCCGGAATAGGTCAGCGGCAGGAACAATGTAAAGGAACTGCCCTCGCCCGGCGAACTGACCAATTTAATTTCCCCGCCAAGCAGTGTGGCCAATTCGCGCGAAATGGCCAAACCGAGGCCGGTGCCACCGTATTTGCGGCTGGTGCCGGCATCCGCTTGTTGGAACGCCTCAAAAATCAGCTTCTGTTTTTCCGGCGCGATGCCGATGCCAGTGTCTTTGATTTCAAATGAGATGATATTTTGCGTTTTGCTCAGGATTTTATGGTCGGGAGTCCAGCCGGCAACGGCGGGCGCTACGCGGATGGTAACATGGCCGTGAGCCGTAAATTTAAACGCATTCGACAAGAGATTTTTCAAAATTTGCTGCAATCGTTTTGGATCCGTCGTCATCGCGCGAGGGAGGGCCGGATCAAATTCGATATTGAAAGGAAGATTTTTCGACTCCGCGATATGACGGAAAGTGCGCTCGACCGAATCCCGCAACGCGACGAACCCGTACTCTTCGGCTTCCACGGTGACTGTGCCGGACTCGATCTTGGACAAATCGAGAATGTCGGTGATGAGGTTCAGCAAGTCCGAACCAGAGGAATAAATGTTGCGCGCAAACTCAACCTGCCTGCCCGTCAGGTTACCGCCGCCATTTTCTGCCAATTGCTGACCGAGAATCAAAATCGAATTGAGCGGCGTGCGCAATTCGTGCGACATGTTTGCCAAAAATTCGGATTTATATTTGGAGGTGAGCGCCAGCTCCGCAGCCTTTTCTTCCAGCGCACGGCGGGCCTGTTCGACTTCGCGGCTCTTGCGCTCCACTTCGACGTTCTGCTCGGCCAATTGGCGCGCCTTTTGCGCGAGTTCTTCGTTTGTCTGCTGCAATTCCTTTTGCTGCGATTGCAGTTCCACAGTGAGCTGCTGGGATTGTTGCAACAAGCCTTCCGTGCGCATCGTGGCTTCAATCGTATTAAGCACCACGCCGATGGATTGCGTGAGTTGTTCCAGGAAGGTCAAGTGCGTCACGTTAAACGGTGCAAGGGATGCCAGCTCAATGACGGCCTTGGTCTGACCTTCAAACAACACCGGCAGCACGACGATGCTCGCGGGCCGCGCTTCCGTCAGGCTGGAGGCGATGCGCGTGTAATCCGATTTAACGCCGGTCAACAGAATGCGCTCTTTCTCAAGGGCGCATTGGCCGACCAGTCCCTCGCCAACCAGAATACGCTGCGGCTGCTCTGGGCGGGTCGCGTATCCGGCAAGAAGGCGCAGTACCCACTTATTATCGTCGCCCTGCTCCATTTGGTAGATCGCGCCCTGCTGGGCGCCCACCAGCGGAGCCAGTTCGGAAAGGAGCATTCGACCGACGGTGAACAAATCGCGTTGGCCCTGCAACATGCCGGTGAATTTTGCGATGTTCGTCTTCAGCCATCCCTGCTCCTGATTACGCTCTGTAGTCACGCGCAGGTTGTCGATCATCGTATTGATGTTGTCCTTGAGCTCGGCGACTTCACCGCG
>JASHZU010000339.1 GCA_030042375.1 Verrucomicrobiia bacterium | reverse complement strand
AGTCGTGGATCATGGAGGTGGCGTAGGTTTCGCCCGCGCCCCAATCATTGATGTGCTTGAAATCGAAAGGCGAGTTACAGCCTTCGGTAAATAGCAGGTGCGTTTGGGGAAAGGCCTCCTTCACGAGCTGGACATTTTCGAAATGGTCGCCCACGTACCAGTGAAAGCCGACGCCCCAAACGTATTGGGCAGCGTCCGGATCCTCCAAAATCATGGAAGCATATAAATACATAAAACTGCGATTGTGGTCCCAAACAATGATTTTTGTGTCGCCGAGATTTTCCTTTTGCAATTCCGGCCCGAGATAATTTTTTACAAAATCCCGTTCTTCCTCCGGAGTAAAATTGCAAGACTCCCACGTTTGGATAGCCATGGGTTCGTTTTGCACGGTGATCCCCCAGATGGGGATGCCTTGCTGTTGGTAAGCCTGGAGGAATTTGCAGAAGTAGCGCGCCCAGCAGTCGTCGTATTGAGGCAATAGTTTGCCGCCATGCAGCATGCTGTGGTTATCTTTCATCCATGCCGGCGGGCTCCAGGGACTGGCGAACAGGGTCATATGGCCGCCGGCTGTGGCCAGCGCAGCTTTGATGAAAGGAATGCGATATTTCAAATCGTGCGAAATGTCGAAGCTATCGAGGTTGGTATCGCCATCCTTCACGTAGGTGTAACTCTCGCTGGAAAAATCGCAGCTATGAATGTGCGTCCGCCCCAGGGAATAGCCGATGCCGTTGATGGGATCGAAATAGGCCGTCAGAATTTCCTGCTGCCGGGCGGCGGAAAGTTTATAGAATGTCTCCGCCGAGGCGTCGGTCAGGGCACCGCCGATGCCCAAAATAGTCTGAAATGTTTTGGAAGGATCCACAAAGATGTAGTCCTGCTTTTCCACAATCGGCCCGCTGCTTTCGAGGGCTTCTTCGCCCGCATTGGTCAAGCGTTGCCCGGTGTCCTTAGCTGTCACAAAAATCTCAACGTGAGAATAGGCGGGCACGGCTGGAGAAAGATATGTCCCCAAAAATACCAAGACCGCGACCACTACAATTAATTTCCGTTTCACTCTGATGTCCTTTCAATTCAATGTTCTGTTTTTTGTCTTGTCGAGCCGGTTAGAATAAAGTCGCCGGCTATTTCTAAGCATCCCCATTTAGAGGGGTTTCAGCCGCAATTTGACACTGTCCTGCAAATAGATGATAGCCCGCTATATCTCCGTGGTGGCCCACCCCTATCCTGTCTGCCGCTTCAAGTTTGTCAGGGATAATGACCGGAAACCATTATTTATTTATAAAAGGCAATTTAACGCCGAACCGCTCCGCAATAAACAAAGCCAAAGCGAGAACCACCAAAACAAGTATGACGATTTTGAGCAGTTTTATCATAACATCGAATGATTTAATTTGGTTTTGGCGAAATGAATTTGCTGATTATTTCCCCGGCATGGGGGCAGTTCATATTCATCCGGGGGATTTTTCGACGGATTTGGCTTCAGCCGAAGCCTGCTGCGAGGCGGCCAGCCATTCTTCGGTAATACGGTAACCAACGGCCAGCAGCGTGGGGCCGACAAAAACGCCGATGAATCCAAAGACCATAATGCCGCCGATGACACCGAAGAAGATGAGCAGGAACGGCATATCGCTGCCCTGACTGATGAGCCACGGCTTGACGACGTTATCCAGGGCGCCGACGGCCAGGCCCCAGATAACCATAAAAATGCACCAACCGATTGAGCCCTCGTAAAAGAGCCAGATGGCCGCTGGAATCGAAATCAAACCCGTGCCCAGGACCGGGATGATGGAAACAAAAAACGTGAGCAATCCCAGCAACATGGCGCCGGGCACTCCCGCAATGAGCAAACCGACGGCCAGCATCACTGCCTGCACCAGCGCGGTCCCCAGGATGCCGTACACTACGCCGCGAATGGTGTTGCGGGCCACGGCGAGCAGGCGCAAACCTTTCTCACCGGCGATTTGTTTGGCAGCGGAGTTGACCTGTGAGGAAATAAACGCGCCGTCACGAAACACAAAAAATGCAATGAACACGCTCAAGGCCAGTTGCAGCAGGCCGTGACCGAGCACTAATCCTCCTTTCAGCAGCCATCCGCTGATGGTCGGAAGTGACTCCCGGATTTTTTCCATCAATCCCGTGGTGTCAGCAACGAAGTTTTGCCATGCCTGGACTGCCTGGGCGCCAACGAGAGGCAGTTTGCCAAGCCATGCAGGCGGCTGGGGCGGGCCGGCTTGAATCCAATTTCGCATGGCCCGGGTCAGATCATCCACATTTTGGGCGAGCGATGTGCCGACGATGACAAAGGGAACCAGGAGGACCAGCACCATTCCCAGTGTCACCAGCGAAGCCGCCAGACCATTGCGATAGTGCACCAGCCGGAGCAGCCGGTGGTAGAGCGGCCAGCTCGCAGAACATAAAATCACTGCCCAAAGCAATGCAGATATAAAGGGCCGCATCACCAGCAGGCAACCAAGCAGCAGCAGCAACAAAATTGCCCATCCAATTTTCCGTTCCACGCTCCAGGCGGAGGTTTGGGCATCAGGAGGTTCAGATGTCATGTTTGTCTTAATAATTTTCCGGGACAAATTTACGGCCCTTCAAAGCGGCCCGGTCATCGTACGCGCCTTTCATCGAACGGTCAGGCAATTTTATTTTTTCACGCGACACTTTTTTGTGGGGGATAAGTTTTAACAGATGCGTGATACAATTCAACCGCGCGCGCTTTTTATCATCCGAATGCAGGATATGCCACGGCGCCCATTTGGTGTCCGTGGCCTTCAACATCTTGTCGCGCGCGCGGGAATACTCGAACCACTTGCTTCGCGAAGGCAGGTCCATGGGGCTGAGTTTCCATTGACGCAAAGGGTCAATGATGCGCGCTTCGAAACGCCGCTTTTGTTCCTTGTCGCTCACTTCCAGCCAGAACTTGATTAAGATAATGCCCGCGTTGGTGATGAACCGTTCTGCCACGGGACACAACTTCAGGAAATCCCGATGTTGTTCTTTCGTGCAAAATCCCATCACGTGTTCCACCCCGGCTCGATTGTACCAACTGCGATCGAAAATAACAATTTCCCCGGCGGCGGGAAAATGTTGCATATAACGCTGGATGTACATTTGCGATTTTTCACGATCAGAGGGGGCGGGCAAGGCGATGACGCGAAAAACGCGGGGGCTGACCCGTTCGGTGATGGCGCGGATGGTACCGCCCTTGCCCGCGCCATCGCGGCCTTCAAAGAGGATGATCACGCGCAGGCCTTTATGTTTGACCCAATCCTGGAGTTTGCAAAGTTTGGCCTGAAGATGACGCAACTCTTTTTCGTATTCTTTGCGTTTTAATTTTTTAGGTTCCCCGTTTGGCCGTTTGTTTTTTTTACTCATATCACATGCCGACGGCTATTTGCTTTGCGCGTGCCCCGAATTACTTTCGGCCGTGGCATGTTCATCTGACGCCGCCCATCCGCCGCCGAGGGCCAGATAAAGCTGGACCACGGCAATCCATTCGCCGGCCTGGGCCTGGGCTTGCGAGACCTGGGCCGGGTAGAGTTCCTGCTGCGCTTCCAGGACTTCGTAATAACTGGATTTGCCATTTATGTAACGTTGGGTGGCGATGTCCACTGATGACGACAACGCCGCGGCTTCCAGTTGGTAATAAGCATCCACCTCGGAAAGTTTTTCCCGCGTAATCAACGCGTCGGAAACTTCCTGGAAGGCGGTCAGCACGCTCTGCTGGTAAGCGGCTTTGGCTTCCACAAAGCTGGCCTTGGACCCCTTATATTGGGCATACAACTGGCCGCCTTGAAAAATCGGGCCGCTGATGGTGCCGCCGAGGTTCCAAAAATTTG
>JASHZU010000338.1 GCA_030042375.1 Verrucomicrobiia bacterium | reverse complement strand
ATTTATTTTCCCAAACTTATGGTCGTCCGCCGCACTGGATTGTCGCCGCGCCCGGCCGCGTCAACCTGATTGGCGAGCATACGGATTATAATGACGGTTTTGTATTGCCCACAGCGATAGAGCGTTATGCTGTGATGGCGGCAGACAAGCCGTTGGACGGCAGGAACGTCATCGAAATTCGCGACACTTCCGGCGTGGAACCGGCTATTATTGATTTGTCCAAGCCGCTCAAACCGGGCACGCCCAAATGGTCGAACTATCCCCGTGGCGTGGTGGCTGGTTTTTTGAAGCGCGAACTGAATCCCGGCGGACTGGATGTGCTGCTCCATTCCACTGTGCCGCTGGGCAGCGGCCTTTCCAGCAGCGCCTCGCTGGAGGTCTGCACTGCTACTTTGATTGAAGCAGTTACCGGCCGGACCATTCCACCGGTTGAAAAAGCTCTCCTGTGCCAGAAGGCTGAGCACGAATTTGCCGGCGTGCCTTGCGGCATCATGGATCAATTCATTTCCGTCATGGGAAAGCAAAACACGCTGCTCCTGTTGGATTGCCGCTCGCACCAAACGCAATTGGTGCCCATGAACGATCCCGCTGTTTCCGTAATGGTCATCAATTCCAACGTGAAGCACGAGCTGGCCAACGGCGAATATGCCCAGCGCCGCGCCCAATGCGAAGCCGCCGTAAAAATCCTGGGCGTGCCTTCGTTGCGCGACGCCACTCCGGAAGCTTTGGAAAGTGCCAAAGGGAAAATGGACGACGTAGTCTTCCGCCGCGCCCGCCACGTGATTGGCGAAATCGAACGCACCGTGCACGCGGCTGAAGGCATCCGCGCCTCCAATTGGCCGGCTGTTGGCCAATTGATGTACGCCAGCCACAGTTCCCTGCGTGACGATTATGAGGTTAGTTGCAAAGAACTGGACGCGATCGTCGAGATTGCCGAAAGCATCGGAATCAAAGGCGGCGTTTTCGGCTGCCGCATGACCGGCGGTGGCTTTGGCGGTTGTGCCGTGGCGTTGGTGAAGACCGAATTTATTGAAGCGATTTCAACGAAGATGGCGGTGGACTACAAAAAGAAGACGGGCATTGACCCGACCATTTTCGTGACGCGTCCGGCAGCGGGCGCCACCATTGTAAAAGGCGAATCCCAGGCAGAAGGCAGCCCATTGGCGCACCTGGCTCATGAGCCTCAGCCGGCCTGAAGTTAATCTCCCAAACACGTCCCAACTCTCCGCGCGGCTTCCACCCACGGATGATCCGGCGGGACAACTTTGCGTTTGCCGGCCACTTTTTCCAGCGGCACTGGTTCGGTGCCATCGCCGCGCGCAGCTACCATCACGCCAAAGACACCCTCATGGATTAAATCGGCGCACGCCGCACCCAGGCGCGAAGCCAGCAGCCGGTCCGTTGCCGACGGGATGCCGCCGCGTTGCACGTAGCCAAGGATGGTCACGCGCGATTCCAGGTGCGTGAGTTCCTCAAGCTGTCTGGCCAGCCGCAAGGTATTGCCCGTATGGCGTTGCTCTAGCGCGGCCAGTTCCACTTTCGCTTCCTTTTTATCGTGCAACGTCCGCGCCCGCTCGCGTTTGTTTTCCACCAGTTTAAACGCGCGCGCGTCCTCCAGGCTCATGGCTCCCTCGGCCACGGCCACGATGCTGAAATTCGTCCCGCGCCCGCTGCGGCGCTTGATCGCGTCGGCGATTTTTTCGACGTTGTAAGGGATTTCCGGGATTAAAATCACGTCCGCGCCGCCCGCGATGCCCGCGCCGAGCGTCAACCAGCCCGCGCGATGGCCCATGACTTCGGCCACGATAATGCGGTGATGGCTGTGGGCCGTGCTGTGCAGCCGGTCAATCGCCTCCGTCGCAATGTCCAGCGCCGTCGCAAAACCAAACGTGGAATCGGTCATCGCCACATCGTTATCAATCGTCTTGGGCAGCGTGACGATGTTCAATCCGGCCTCGGAAAGGTGCAGCGCGCTCTTTTGCGTGCCGCCGCCGCCGAGGCAGACGAGCGCGTCCAGGTCGAGCTTCTTGTAATTTTCCTTGATGGTGGCCGTCATGTCGCGCGTGCGGCCATCGATCAACATGCGGTGCGGCTTATCGCGGCTGGTGCCCAGGATGGTGCCGCCCACGGTGAGAATTCCCGCCAGCGTGGATTTGTCCAGTTTCAACCGGCGGTCCTCGACCATGCCGCGGAAGCCGTCGCGGAAACCGATGATGTCCATGCCATAATATCCGAGCGCGGTTTTGCCGACGCCGCGGATGGCGGCGTTAAGCCCGGGACTGTCGCCGCCTGCCGTTAAAATGCCGATGCGTTTTACTTTGCCCATTGTTTCGCTCTATTTGAAATTCGGAGAAAAATTTTGTCCAGCAGAAGTTTCAATTTTTTTCGTTGGCAGGCATAAAAAAGCCAGCGCGCCCAGGAACGCCGCCAGGGAGATTATCAGGCCATGCCGGAAATTCCAGTCAACATAGCGAAGAACCACGGCATGCGTCCCGGCGGGGATTTCCACCGCCTGGAAGCCGTAATTCGCGCGCAAAACTGACGCAGGCCGTCCATCCACCAGCGCCTGCCAATCGTGATAATAGGTCTGCGCCACGACCACCAGCGCCGGGGCAGGGGAAATCACTCGAATATCCATGTTTTGCGTTCCCATTTTTGCGTTTAGCACGTGGGCGTCGGCCTGGTTGGTCACGGAAGTGGCCGTCCCCGAAGGCAGAATAACCATTTTCGACCCGTCAAAATTGACTGCGGCGAGTGCATGCAACGCATCCGCATCATTCAGAAATAGTGGCTTTTGCCCGGCGGTGACCAGCGGCAGGAACGTTTTACGGGGCCGCCAGTCGTAAATGGTATCCGGCCCGGTGATTTGTGAAACGCCCAGAAAGTCATCAAGGTGTGGAAAGTCGTTGGTGCTTCCGTAAATGAGCGTAAAGAGACTATTGTTCTCGCGGGTCGTGAGCGAAAAGAAACCGTCCACCTTGGGCACGGCGTCGAGCAGGTTGCAATCGGCGCAATAGCCCGCGCGCTTGGCCAGGTAGTTCACTTTGGGGTCGTGCACGGCCATCTGGATAAAATCCATGTATGCCGCCGGCGAAACCATCGCGCGCGAACCGCCCAGTTCCGGCTGCGGGTTCATGGCCAATTGTTCACGCGCCAGATTAAGTTCATAGACACTTGGCGGCACGGTGGGGTTTTGCGCCGATTCATGTGTAAAGACATCAAGCCACGCGATAAAAATAAGCACCATCGGCGCGATGCGGGAGAAAGCAGTCTCCGAGTTGCCTGACAAAATAAACAGGACGACTGCCGTCAAAATTAAGAAAACGGCGCGTGAAATGGCGTTGAGCATCGCCGCGTGAACGTCGTCATACTGCGATGGAAATTGCCATGCGCAATAAA
>JASHZU010000337.1 GCA_030042375.1 Verrucomicrobiia bacterium | reverse complement strand
ATTTGAGGGGGTGACCCTCGACCAAATCAAGGTCGCCGCCCAAAAATACCTGAAACCGGACACGTTTGTCGTTTCCGTGGTCAAACCCTGACATTCTGGGGCGCTAAAGGCTGCCCTGAGGGGCGAAGGCTTCTGGCATTTCGCACGAATCGGGCATGGGCAAAATCCGTCAAAATACTTTAAAAATTACATAAATTGCTGCATTTCAGGCGCTTATTTGTTCTTTTACGGGTTGCGCTTTAAAAAATGGTCGGGTAAGCTATTGAGACCATTCGGGCATGAAGCGCGGATGGTAAAATTTTTATGGCCGAAGGATATTGCGTTAAGTGCAAAGCCAAAAAAGAGATCGCTAATGGCGTCGAAGAAACAATGAAAAACGGGCGGAAGGCCATTAAAGGCAAGTGTCCGACCTGCGGAACGGTCATGTTCAAAATTTTGGGCAAAGCCGGCTCAACCGAGGCGCATAAAGCAGAGGCCAAAACAGAAACGACTGCATCAAATTCGCCGGCTACAGGGTAGAACCATATGGTCCAATCTCAACTTGCTTATGTCATCATCACGCCGTATTCCCTTTATAAATCCCGTACCGGGGGCGTCCTAAGCCGCCTCATCTCCCGCACCGGGCTGGATTTATGCGCCTTGCGCATGTTTGCGCCCAGCCCTGAATTGGTCAGGGAGTATGCCGAAAACATCATTTCCGCCCACGATCCCCAGGACCGCAAGATTCAGGACCTGCTCAAGGACTATATCCTTCATAATTTCATGCCCGATCCCAAGACTGGCCGCCGCCGCCGCGTCCTGATGATGCTTTTTCGCGGCGATGAAGCCGTCCGCAAAGTCCGTTCAGTGGTGGGCAATTTAAGTCCCGAACGCCGCAGCGGTGATTCCATCCGTGGCACGTACGGCGATTTAATCACCGATGATGAAACGGGAATGGTCCGCTACTTTGAGCCTGCCGTCCTGGCTGCGCCCAACGACAGCGAAGCCGAAGTGAAGCTGAAACTGTGGGCTCGCCATTCCGACGCCGATGGCGGCATCCTGGAAAATACCATTTCTCATCCGTCCAACGACACGCCTGAGCGCACGCTCGTTCTCATCAAACCCGATAATTTTCGCTTTCCTACCGGCCGCCCCGGCAACGTCATTGACTTTTTCTCCCGTACCGGACTGTACATCGTTGGCGCCAAGGTTCTTCATATGAGCACAGCGCAGGCCGCGGAATTTTACGGCCCCGTGCGTGAATTCCTTCGCGTCAAACTCAATGACACCATCGGCGCCCGCGCCAAAGAGTCCTTGGAAAAGGAATTCGGATTCAAAATACCTCCTGCGCAGCAGAAAACCATCGGTGAAACCCTCGGTCCGCTTTTCGGAGACAACCAGTTTGAAAATATCGTCCGTTTTATGTCTGGTCGCGCGCCCTCCGAATGCCTCACGGAAAAAGAATGTAAACAGCCGGGCACGGAAAAATGCGTCGCGCTGATTTATGAAGGTGGCAATGCCGTCCGGAAAATCCGCGATGTCCTTGGGCCAACGGATCCTTCCAAAGCCCCGCCTGGCTCCATCCGCCGCGAATTCGGTTCCACCATCATGGTCAACGCCGCCCACGCCAGCGATTCCGTGGAAAATGCCCAGCGCGAATTGAAAATCGTGGACGTTGGCGAAAACAACTTCCGGAAAGTCATCGAAGAAACCTACGGCGGACTGTAAGCCTTTATTGCCGCCGCCACCAGCTCGTCAGCGCCTTCGGCTTTTGCTGCGGCGCCTGCGATTGCGCCCGCAATAGCGCCCCGCGCGCGACTTCAAACGTCATAATAAACTCGTCGTAGCTGAGAAACCGGTCCGCCGGTTTTTTTGCCAGCGCGCGCACCAGCGCGTCGCTCGTCGCCTGGGTAATTTCCGGGACGACCAGGTTTGGCGGGGTCAACGGCGTTTGCACCTGTGCGGCCACCAGTTCTTCCACCGTCGGCGCGTCAAACGGCACGTGCCCGGTCATCGCGTGATACATCGTGCAGCCCAGGCTGTACATATCAGACAAAAACGTTTCCGGTTCCCGTTTGATCTTTTCCGGCGCCACGTAATAAGGCGTGCCCTCGGTCACGTCGCTCGATTCCACTTCCGCCTCCGCGCTGCGCGCCAAACCAAAATCCACCAGCTTCGGTTCGTGGTCCGCGTTAAACAAAATATTCCCCGGCTTGATGTCGCGATGCAGCAAATTGTATTTGAGCGCCATGTCCAACGCCGAGGCAATCTTGATGCCGATGTCCAGCACGTCCAGTTCCGGCAGCACACGCAATTTCTCGATGCGCGCGTCCAGGCTCCCGCGGTCTGCCAATTCCATCACCAGGTACTGCTGCCCTTCCCATTCATCGAACGTGTAGATGTGGATGATGTTCGTGTGGTTGAGCCGGGCGCACGCGCGCGCTTCCCGGTAAAAAGCTTCCATCGCCTTGGCATCTTCCGTCAGCTCTTTCTTCATCAGCTTTACCGCTACGAACCGTTCCAGCGTCGTGTCCCAGGCGCGATAAACATTTCCGTTTCCTCCCGAGCCCAGCAGGCTGCGCAGCTCAAACTGCCGCAACTGCATCGGCATCATGACCCCGTGTCCGCACTTCGGGCAGGGCTCCGTCGCCAGGGGAGCGAGGTCTCCCGGGATAAACATGGTGTTTTCGCACCAGCCGCACTTGACCATTTTCAAGGGTTTATCGCTCATAATTTATCTCAACTTACAGGCACAGCCGCCAAAATGCAATTTGCACGAAAAAACTTTTTGACAAATTGTCCAAAATCGTGTTTCATTCTAACCTTAAATTGGTTTAACCAAGTTAAAAATGCAGACCATGATTGTCAAACTGATGTATGCGCCGGTGAATGGATGGATGTCCATTTCCCTGTGTCATTCTCGTTCTTTTGGCATCGCGGGGCCAAAATGGTGAAGAAACAAAGAGAATTTTCAAAAACCCGCGATTGCCCGTCAATCGCGGGTTTTTCGCTTTTAACAGCAACGAAAGGCACATATGAACACGAATAAGATAGCGGTGCAGACCGAATTTGGGACCGATACGCGGTTCGAATTGCGGCCGACACCCGACAAATTCGAACGGT
>JASHZU010000336.1 GCA_030042375.1 Verrucomicrobiia bacterium | reverse complement strand
GCGGGAACGACTTGCGTGGTGCCTTTGCCGATGCCGAAAGCGCCTTCGGGGTTTGAGCCGTCCGTAGTGTAATAAATATAGCAGGTGTTGATTTGGAGCGAGTAGCCCACCTTGACCCAGATATCCACCGACTGGGATGAACTGGGGCTCAGCGGATTCATTTGGGAAGGGGCAGTCGCGCCCGTGGCCGTGACGCTGTTTGTGGGGTCGTGCCATACCCACTGCGCCGTTTCGTTGGTAATGTCCGCGCCATAACCGGAGCCGAAGACGACGTTGCTCGTGCCGCCAACGGTGTAATAATACGTTTCCGCGCCGAGCGAAACGACCGTGTTGCTCGCCGGATTGCGCGCGGCGTATTTTTCCGGACCGTTGCGGAAGTTGAATGCCGTTTGTTCGTAGCCCAGGAAAACGTCGTCCGAATAGCCGGGCGGATTGTCGCGCAGGTCGAGGAAATTGGTCGGCGCCAGGCCGGTCTGCGAAGTCGGGCCGATGCCCATTTGGCTGTTCAGGTCGATGCCGCCGTCCAATTTCACGAGCGTGTTGGATGCCGAGCCGTCGCTGTTGACCAGGATGTTGAACGGCGCGTTGGTGACGACCGGGATATCAATCGCATACGTGAGATTCGTCGTGTGGCCTTCGCCCGGCTGCATCACGATATTGCCGTAAGGGTCCACGCTGCCGCGCATCTTGAACGGAAACAGCGGGCTGTAATTGGGATCGCCATCCGGGCCGTCTTGGCGATAAACCGTCATCGTCGGCGCGACCGCGCCGCCCTGCACCAGCGTGATGGCGTTGGTCAGAGGATTGTTCTGGCTCGCCTGCGGCCATTGGATGCCGTACATCACCCACGCGCCGCTGGGAATGACCAGCTCAATCGCGCCGCCGCCAGTGGGGATCGTTTGGCTGCCGACATAAATCAGGCGGTTCACGGGGTTGGCCGCGGTCTCCGAACTCACCGCCGCGCTCGTGCTGGTGGTCGCGCCGTGAACGAGCAATTGATGAAACGCGCGATAACCGCCGACGACATCGCCCGAGCTGGACAATTGCGTCAGGACTGTGCCCGGCGGAAAGCCCACGCAAATGCCCACGCCGCGCGAATTCGGCCGGGAAGTGTCCGCAGTATAGAGCGCGGGATTCGCCGTGTTGGTGCTGACCAGGTAAAAACCATCGCTCGTGCGGCCCGAAACATCGTAACCATCATCGAAGGTGATATCGCCGGGGTCTCCCAAATCATCGTTCATCGCGAACAGCACCACGTCCTGCGTCCATGGGTCGGCATTGGTGCCTTCGCGATAATCATAGCGCTCATAGAGGACCGTGTTCTGGTCGCTCCAGCGCGACCATGTTCCGCCGCGGGAAAGCTGGTTGTGCGTGTACATCGTGTCCGGCCCGGAGTTGTCGCTGAACTCGCCGAGGTAATTGTAGTAGGAAACAATCGGCGTGCTGTCGGCCTCAGGATTGTGATTGAAGCCGTCCGAGTAAACCATCGGCAGACCTTCGTGCATGAAGAAGTAGGCGTCTTCGAGGTCCTGGTTCGCCGGGCAGCAACTGCCGCCGTCCTGCGTTTGCGGCATGTTGACCGCCTGAGCGGGGCTGAAATTCCCGTTGCTGTCGCAGTTGGCTTGTTCGCTGGTGCTCGGCGCATAATCGCGTCCATCCATGCCGTACATTCCCGGGCTGCCGCCGTAGTTGCTCAGGATGGAGTTGAATTCGTTGTACAACGGGAAATTGAGCAGGCGCATGCCGGAATTCAGATAATCATAATAATCGTCGCCCTGGGGCAGGGCGGACGGGTCATGCTCGCCAAAAAGCATCGCATCGTTGCGCGGCGCTTCCGTATCGAAACAACTGTTGCGGCATCCGTCAGTTTCGACATAGCCGTTCGTGTCCACATTGTTTCCGTAACCATGGACGTAATCGTACTCGGCCTGGATGGCGCCGGTGTAACCGCCGAACTGCGGATCATCCGTCTGCCCGGTTTCATTGCCGAAGAAATTCACCGGCACATGCTTGACGGCGTCCAAACGAAAGCCGTCGTTGCCCGTGATATACATCGTCCAGGCGGCAGCGCGGCAAAGATAGGTCGAGACGTCCTCCGGCACAGGCTGGCCGTGGCCGTCAAAGGGACGCCAGCCGTACAATGGCCCGTAGCCGTTGGTGGAAGGCCAGCCGGTGCCCGTGCCCGCGCCCAGCATGACACCGTTCGTGTCCATGTAAAGGTCGGGGCGATTGGGGAACCGGATGAAATCCGGCTTGGTAGTCGTGTCGCCAAGGCTTGCGCCGTAATTGAGATTGACCGTGCCCGGCTCCTGCGCCAAATCGCACAGCCCTTCGAGCAACTGGTTTTCCACCTGCCACGTGTCGCACCAATCGCTGATGTTCGCCCAGCTTTCATAACCGCCGTCAACCGTCTGCAAATGGAAATCCTGCGGGATGAGGCCCGGATAATAATTCGTGGGCGTGGTGGAACCGGGATAGCCCGGCACCGTGTCCGCGCGATGGTTCATCACGTTGTCGAAATAAACGCGGATGCCGAAGCGATGCGCCGTCTGCACCATCTGCACCAATTGCGCCTGGGTGCCGTACATCGTGGCGACGGTCCCTTGCTGGTTCGTGCTGCCCAAATCAAACGGGTCAAAGACGTCGTAGCCCACGGAATAACCGCCGGAATTGCCTTTGCAGGGATTGGGCAGGTAGAGGCTGTCGTAACCGGCCTCGGCGATTTCGGGCATCTTCGCGGTGATCTCCGGCCAGGTCTGCTGGAACAGTTCCATCATCGCTTCTCCACGGCCCTGGCGCGCCGGGACGAGAAGCGAAAGCAAGACCGCGACCCCAACGGCGCGGCGCAAAAAGTCTTTTACAAAGGAGTGGCGAAAATTGGATTTCACGGCGGGCAGCAGTTGCGCAAATGATCGTTTATTTTGGTTCAGTCAAAATCGACACCACATCGCACGCGTGCGCGATTCGTTGTTTTCAACATAGCTATGAGTGATGGCGCCTATAATATCGCTTTGAAAATCAAATGTTTCCACCACATTTTTGTGCGGGTAGAATTGGGAACATCCAGGTTCCAAACTCCAATCACCAGAGGAGCTCCAAGGCTTCAACCTCCAATTGGGTGCCTGGTGATTGGATGTTCTCTGGAGCTTGGGATTTGGGACTTAAAAAAGGGGGGCAGACACTGGATCGTCCCGAAACAAGTGCCTGCCCCGGATCTCCCTGTTAACACGTCAACCCAGATGAGATTCCCGGGGCGCTAAAAAGTTCCTGAAATTCGCCCTTCCAGGACTTCTATGGCGAGGTAAAATTTGTCAATTTATGACTTTAGTTGGAAAGTGAAAGTTGAAATTCAGATTAAGAAAAGTGTGGGCAGGCACCCGGTCTCGCGAGACAGATGCCTGCCCCGTTCTTTCCCTTAAACACACCATCATGTTAGACGGTTGGGACCGGAAAACGTTCCAGAAAAAAGCGGGGGAATTTCATTTGACTTGGGACGGCCCGCTGGCCGACTCTGAAACTCACGGGCCACTGATGAACACGCCGCCGCCATTGCCAATGCCACCGGCATCGTCTCCTTTGCAACCCAAAAAATCGGCGGACGGACGATACCTGCGCTACGAGGATGTTCCCTGGTACCGGCGTGAGCCGGGCATGCTGGCGATGGTGGGCGTCCTGCTCTGCGGATTTGTCAGCATCGCGCTGTGCGTGATTTGTTTGACCGGGCCAGTTTACAAGAAAAAGTACGATCAGGACGGCAAGCTCATGGTCTGGGGCATTTGGAACAAGATTGCCGCCGTGGTTATCCTTCTCATCCAGATCTTCATGCTTTGGTTCTGGCATT
>JASHZU010000335.1 GCA_030042375.1 Verrucomicrobiia bacterium | reverse complement strand
GTTGAAGCGCAGTTTCCGAACGTAGTGGCCACCCTTCTTACCAACTACTATACCGCAGGTTCCAATCCTGTCGTCACCTCCTATTTCACGAATTATTTGGGAGCATCGTCAGACCAGCCGCCAACGCTCGTGATTAAGACGAATCGCTGGAACTATTTTATTATAACCCATTATGTTTATTCCTTTGACAATGTCGTGATTTTGCATGAATACACGAATACTGCAGCGATTCAGCAAACAATTAGCCTGGGCACGTCGATTGGTGCTCCCGCGGGCAGTGGATTTGTCACGAACTATACCAACAAGAAAATCATCCTGACAAATGTGATCTCGGGCGATTATTATACTATTCCGCCCGGCTCATGCGGTTTTGATATTATTGGAGCGCTTGACGGTCTCACCAATATTTTTACGGGGACTGTTACCAATATTATTACTCAAACGACCAACACAGCGACGACGAACGGGCTGGGATTTGTCGGTTCTGAAATTGTTATCACTTCCTCCACCAACAGCTACCTGTTGTATTATCCTTGTACCCTTGAACCTCCTACCCCGAATTATTTCGAGGGCGTCCAGCATATTCAGTATGTGCGTGTGAAAGATACCGATGTGGATCCGCTGGATGATACCTTCTGGACCCCGATTACCAACTCATATTCAATGACCTGGTATAATTCGACCAATCAAACGATTGGAGGAATACAAACATTCCAGCGAATCCTAACGGCACCGGATTATTTGCTTACGGGGGCGGATTCCCAGGTGGCGGCAGACGATTTTGTTGGCACAGTGACCCGTAATATCAATTTTGAAGAGGGACAGGTCTTTGCCGGCCAGGCTGGCCCGGGCGTGATTGACGGGCAAACCATATTTGATTTCAACGAAATTGGAACCGTATGGTGGAATGGGCCGTTCCTGGATACAAATTCATTGTTGATTGGCCCGGATAGCGAAGTCAACCAGGCCACGGGCATTCCTGGTCTTTTGTGGGCGTCATTTGACGGCACCACCAATCAGCCTGTCGTTTATCCAACGATTTCCGGCCTTCAGCAGTATGAGAGCCAGATGATTATTTCAATTTCACCAACCAGCCTGCCCAATGGCACGAACGGTGTGCCCTATGCTGCTGTTACCTTTGGCGCCACCGGAGGCACGGGGCCTTATACATTTACCCTGACGACAAATTCGTCGTTGCCGTACGGTTTGGGTTTATTCAATGGCGTGCTTGAGGGTACGCCTAACGGCAATACCAACGGTATTTATGATATAGAGATTCAGCTTACTGACTCATCGTTCCCGGCGAATACCTTCACAGTGCCCTATACCATCACGATTCAATAGCGCATGAAGCCAACCTTTTTCCAATCATCTATTTGCGGTTTCAGCCGTTTCCAACGGATCCTGGCGGGCATTTTCATGGGCCTTGTTTTTGTCCAGGCAGTTTTGGCGCAGACCTACGTCAATAATCAAAACGAATATTATTCCGTCCCCGGCCCGCCAACGCCGCCGCAAATTAATGACACGGGTTTTGATAACGAAAATATTTTTAGCGTTTCGTATGAAACGTTCGTCAACAACCAAATCATATTTAGCGAGCCGTGGTGGGGAACGCTCTACTATACCAATAACGGGCAATTGATTGTTAATGCGCCGATTATTGTTTCCGAAGAAGACGTAATATCTTTAGATACGCTTACTTCTGGTGTCGGCTTTGAGTTCGACCTGCAGCAGAATAGTGGGAACACGATGGCGGGAACGTTCTACAGTCCGGGAGACGTGTACTGCGATTCCATCCTTACCGGTAACAATGTCATCCAGGAACCCAATGGGCTCGGTGGAGTTGAGGATTTTTTCTTTCCGACCAGCATTGGGGGATGCATCGTATCGGCCACCAATATCATTGTTCCGGGAACGATTGAAGTCGGGATTGACGGACAATTGACTTTGAACGGGCAGAACGTGAATTTAAGCCGCTCTGTGCTCACGATGGAGAATGCGGAAGAGCTTGAGGGATTAAATCTGGAAGGCAATGCGCCTTTTACCGGAACGGGAGAATCCGGTGTTTACACCAATATATGGGACCCTCAGGCGGACTTGACAGAGGTTAGCGCATTATCCGCGGATTTCCCGCTTTTCCCGCTAGGATTCCAGATAGAGCCTTCGACCCCATACAATGCGCAGGCTGGACTGGTTAACCGGTCGGCTTTCGTCGAGGACATTAGTGGTTCAAATGTGACTTACAGCGTCTGGTTTGGAACGCCGGCTACGATTACGGGCAGTGGTGAAGTGGCCGTTGGATGGACAGGCACCTATTTGAACTACGCTACCGGCCAATATCTCACCAATTATCTTTATCTGAATGACGATTATCTTGCCGGGGCCGTTACCAATGTGCCCCTGGGCCCTTTCGGCTATCCGGATAACTTCACTCTAACAGAAAGCGCCACGCCGTTGATTACTGCCACACCATCACCGCCGGGATTGCCGGATTTTCCGCCGGGCGGAATTACAAACAATACGTATGTTTACGGCGATTTTCTCAGCGAATCCCTGATTCAAACCAACCCAAGTGGAGTAAATCCCAGCGGCTCCATCACGGACCTGACCAGCAGGGTTGTGGTTAATGCCAGCAGCGAACTGAACCTGAGCTTTGCCCAGATTAGCGGGGCCAATTATTTGTCGATCAACGCGCCCAATCAATTTGATGATAATGGCGGGTCACAGGTTCAGTCCCTCTTTAGCGATTTAAACCTGGGCGCAACCAACGGCTCGATAAACATCAGCAATGTTTTGGATTCACAGATACCGGATTGGACAGGAACCATTGAGGCATGGAGCACCCGGTGGCTGGCCACGGAAACCAATTTTGTAGGAACAAATGCAGTTTTGGTGACGAACGACTGGCGGACCGTCCTGGTTTTCAGCGACTTGGATCCGCTCACCGGGCCACAGGTGCGCAACTTAACGGTCAATGCCACAAATAATGTTAACATCAGTGACGAGTTGAATATTTACGGCTCGCTGTTCATCAGCGCCCAAAGCCTGAATTTGACGACAAATTTGATCGGTGTAGGAGCCGCTTCCCCGGTGGGAGAACTGAACCTGGCAAACGCAAGCAGTAGCACATGGAACTGGCTGGGTTCGTTCCCGAATTTGCTATGGCTGACCAATAACGGCGCCATTATTATGCCCGCTGCCTCCGATATTCTTAGCAGTATGCCCACAAATACGGTCACGCCCGGCGCTCCGGCTACTTCGGCCACCGCTACCCTGGCAGAAGGCAACGGCTCCAACGTGGCTAAAAAGAGCACGGTTACCATTGGCACACAGACGTATACATTCACCAACTCCATCACCAGCAAATCGCCGCCTTATGTCGTGTTCATTGGGGCCAGTTTTGACGCCTCCTTGACCAATCTGATTGCTGCCATTAACTATGGCACCGGGGCGGGGAAGGTTTATAGTACAAACAAGGCGTACGCAAACGGCTTTGTCACAGCGGGCAAGCTAACCAATCACACCTTCACCGTCACGTCCATTGATGCGGGCCCGGTGGGAAATGTTATTCCTGTATCAGTTACTGCAACCAACCTGGCCTGGAACAGCCCGGAACTTTCCGGCGGCTCCAACGCCATGCCGGCAACAACGAATCTTACGGTCACAACCGTTCCTCTGAATACGATAGTTAACAGCGGTGTCTTTTCAGACTTTGGCTCAATCGTGTGGGTGGACAATTTTGTGAATGGCGGGTTCATTACGAATGGCCCCGGGTCGTTCCTGTTGACGTCACTGACGACGACGATGACCAATGGCGTCCTGTACGCCGGCGGGGACATTTCGATTAATGCCGGCAGTTTATTGACCAGCAACCTTCTCTTGCAAGCCGGGCGTGGTTTGACCTTGAACATCACTAATTCTATTTCCGATTACGATGTGACCAATGGGAACATCTGGACCGTTGATGACACCAATGGGACCGGTTTCGACGGCCTGGGCCTGGTCCTGCCAATGCTTCCGGCCAGCACGGATCCATCCAATAATTTGTTGGGCACGACGATCTATATCCAATCGCCTCCTCCCAACAAAGCAGTCACCAACATTTGGGCAGGCCGCGATTACGGCGCGTCTACCAACGGTTACTATACCAACAATGTCGCTATCGGCCAGTTGAGCCTGGATGCGCTTGGGCAAAACAGCCAGCTTTACTTCACGGGCACGGCCACGAACGGGGCCACCAATGCCATCTATGTGGACCGTCTGATTTTGAACCACTACGCCAGTTACGCCAATGGCGAAGGCACCGCCAATATTCCTTCGCTGTTGTTTAACACGAATTTGGTTATTTATTACGCCGATGCCGTGGCTTCTTCCAATGTAAACGGAGGCCCGCTTGAGGAGGTCTCCTACCAATTGAACCACTCCAACACGAATCACTTGCAATGGGTCCCCGAATACGTGGGCTATTTTAGTTCCACCAACCTTGCCTATCCGGGCGGGGTGACGGAAGGGTTCAATGTCGGGTTGCTCGAAAGCCCGTTGGATTCCGATGGCTATGGCGTTGATGGTTTGCCCGTGGCCAACGCGCAAAATCCATATCCATTCTTTATCGCCAACGAAATCAATTTCCAGCAGACCATAACGAAATCCGGGGTGCAGTTGACCTGGTGCTCCATCCCCAGTTCAACCAATTACGTTTATTACTCGACGAACATGCTATCATGGGCACTGGTCTCGAGTTTCGTTTCACCGTCGAGGGTTCCGCCGGTAGGTGGCTGGCCCATCACCAACACTTTGCATGAGCCGTTTAGTTCCTCGCACGGATATTATCGCGTGCGCGTTAGCCCGAATTCAGCGGATGTCTTTGGGCAATAAATGTTTTATTGGAAAACGGCAAAAAGGGCCGCGGGCAGTTGGAAGAAAGAAAGTTTAGACAGGAAATTTAATGCGCGGCATCGCGCGATAACTTGAGCAAGTTTATGAAAAATTTTTGGGGCCATGTAGTGTCAGGCATCCCGGCCGATAAAGAATGCCATTTCCATAACCGCGTCTGGCGCATCGGAAGTCCCGACAATCTGAAGACCCGCCCGTTTATACCGAAATCCATTCAATCCTTTTTTTCTGTGTTTTGTCATTACGCCTTCCCTTTTAGAGTCCTCCGTCTTCCTGCGGTTGCCATCATAGCACTTGTTCTTTTGAGCGGACTTCTGACCCTCGCCGGCAGGGCCCAAACAAATTTCGGCTCCGCCTATCAAATTACCGGCTATTGGGGTTCTGTGACGAACGATAATAGTCTTGCGGTTGTGGATCTTGGCGCGCCGATCATTGCCGGTTATACCCCCAATGCCCCATTGTGGTACGTTTGGACGGCCCCGCAGAGCGGTGAAGTGGAACTGGACACCATTGGCAGTTCGGACGATTTTTTGGGGGACCCGCTGGACACGGTCCTGGGTGTTTATACCGGGAGCAGCCTGGCCACGCTTAGTCAGGTCGCGGCTAACGATGACCTTTATCCGTTTCCTCAATTGAATGATTCTGGCGAGGAGATTTTCAATTTGGAAACCAATACGCCCCCCTATGGACTTTCGACGCCCGCAGACTGGACATGGACAAATGTGCCGCCGCTTGTCTCGCCAATGATAATCAGGTCTATATACGCCGATGATTATCAGCATTACAGCGGTCCCAGCGGCCTGCGTTTCAATGCTGTCGGCGGACAGACTTATTACATTGCTGTGGATTCCAAGGCTATCCCGTACGACTATCTTGATTTTGGCGATATTTATGCGTTTATGTATCCGCTGGCGGATGATGTTGGCCCTATTGTACTAACTTGGGCTTACAAATCATCCGGGGTTTTCCGGTTTGCCACTGAACTTTATGACGACACCGGGAATTTGAACCCTAACGGGAATACCGTGCCCATGCCTTTGATCCAAACGGCAGAGACAGAAACCAGTCGACGATGGCTTGGGACAGTCGATGCCGGCGAGTACGATTCCACTTTATACACCTATTACTATTACAATGTCTATGGCGTGCCGGTGACCATCACCCGCACAGCTGGTTCCTCCGGCCGCATATGGGTCAATTACTCGACTGAGGATGGCAACACGAACTTGATTGTTAACGGCGACCAGCCGGCGGTAGCCGGCGTTGACTATGAGTCAGTTAGCGGGACTCTGGTCTTTGACGATTATGAAATGAGCAAGACCATTTATGTGCCGATTATCGACAATGGTCCGACGCCGCATCCCAACCGCGATTTTACAATTGTTTTGACCAATGCCACCTGGGATCCATACGAAGATTCCTCCGGTGACGCTACGTCCGTTTCACCGCCGCGGATTGATTCAAATTTTGGCCAGGTGGAAGTGCGCATTCTGGACGCAGACATTAGCCCCCAGGGCCCGTCTTTTTATGATCAGACAATAACTAATATTGTCACAGGGGTTTCGACCAATATTACGACCAATGTCGTCTGGAACATCCAGCCGACGAACGCCGTCCTGAACTTCATGAAGGCGAATTTCCGTGTGCCTCGTGACGTCACCAACTATTGGAAGGGAACGCCTATCACGGTTTTTGTGACCCGTACCGGAACGAACACGGCCTCAA
>JASHZU010000334.1 GCA_030042375.1 Verrucomicrobiia bacterium | reverse complement strand
CTCGGGGTTTAAGCGCGTAGCACATGCCACTTTCATGCGGGAGGATCTGCCCCAGGCAAGCCGTCGGCGGGGTTATCAGGAGGCTATGGACAAGGCCGGGCTGAAACCCGAGTTTGTCTATTATCCGCTGGCCGAGAGATTGCGTCCGGTAACCCGGCAGACGATTCAAGATTACATTCGACAAAACGGCTGTCCGGAGGCGATTTTCTGTCATTCAGATGATGCGGCGCTTGGGATATATCGGGGCCTGTGTGATCTTAAATTGCACGTGCCCCGGCAAGTGGCATTGGTTGGCTGCGACGGAATTGAGGACACTGAATATTTGGAATGTCCGCTGACGACGCTGGTTCAGCCGGTGCAGGAAATGTGCGCTGCCGCATGGGAGTTTTTGAAGAAACGAATCGATAAGCCTGAAACGAAGCGACAGCGACTCATGCTAAAGCCAAGATTGAACATCCGCGAATCCAGTATTCGAAATCCGGCTTAACCGCCCCTGGTTTGGAGCCGGAAGAGCTATTTCATCTGTCGCCAAACTATCTTCCAAACAGGAACGTTGTTCCCTGGGGCTATCGTGGGCAAAACGTGAAAAAATCAGCTTAACTGGATTCGATTTTCCAAAAATCCAACACTTTAACTCTGGCTTGAAGAGCCTGTTCTGCGTATCTGATATTAAGCTTATGAACAAAAGTTGGCCATGGTTTTAACCACATTTATCACGTGATAATTTTTGTTGACGGGCATGGGGCGGTGTATTAAAGTCACATCGAGAAGATTGAACAAACTTCTCAAACAGAATGAACACGATCATGGATGCAATGGTTATGCCTGTGGCTGACTCTCGGGCTCGCTATAATCGCTTTTTGCTCGTGGTAGCTGGACTGGGTGGGCTGCTTTATGGGGTGGATGTGGGCATTATCGCCGGTGCCTTGCCGTATTTGGAGGCCACATCTGGTCTGAGCAGCAATCAACTCTCCGTGATTGTTGCTGCGGTATTGCTGGGCAGTGTTATCTCGACGCTGTTTGCGGGGATACTGGCCGATAGGTTGGGGCGCAAAAGACTGATGTTTGTTAGCGGTTTACTTTTCGTTGTCAGCATTCCAATGATTGCGTTGGCTCATGGTTATGGTCCGTTGGTGCTTGGCCGACTGCTGCAAGGCATCAGCGCCGGTCTCATTGGTGTTGTTGTTCCTCTATATCTCGCAGAATGTCTTGACGCCTCGAACCGCGGCAAGGGCACAGGAATGTTCCAATGGCTGCTTACGCTTGGCATCGTCGCGGCGGCGGTAATTGGATATTTCTTCAGCCTTAAAGTGGCGGACATTGAGAAATCGGGTGACGTGGCAAAATTATTAGCGTTCAAAGACGCTGCGTGGCGCAGCATTTTCTGGGTTTCGTTGCCGCCGGGAATTTTGTTCGTTCTTGGCAGCCTGTTTGTGGCGGAGTCACCGCGCTGGTTATTCCGGCGCGGGCAAGACCAGGCGGCCCGGGCGGCGCTGCTACGCTCCCGTTCCGATGAACAGGCCGAGGCTGAATTGAAGGAAATGGCGGAAACCATGGCTGCGGAAAGATTCAAGGCTGGAGGGGCGCAATCCATGGATTCCTTGTTTCGGCGCAAATATGTCCTGCCATTTATATTGGCCTGTATCATTCTGGCGTGCAATCAGGCCACCGGTGTGAATTCCATCATCGGCTATAACGCGACCATTCTGATTCAAGCCGGTTTGAGCGATGCCAACGCGCACCTTGGCTATGTCATTCTGACATTGGTTAACTTCCTCGTCACCATGATTGGTGTGGCATTGGTGGACAAAAAGGGGCGTAAATTCCTGCTTTCGCTTGGCAGCGCAGGCATCATCGTTTCACTGATCTGCACCGGCCTCATTTTTCAGAAAACTGAAAAGCAGCGTGTGGAAGTTAAGGATGCCGTCCAGGCGATGATGGTAAAATCCAACCAGACCGTAACAGTGAAATTTAATTCCGGGATGGCGGCCAAGCTTCTTGCAGAAAAAGCATCGGCTCAGCCGTCCACTCTCGTTGTGATTTATTCCTATGGAGATTTCACCGCTGCATCAAAAGTCGTCCGTTCGGACGAACCTGGGGCGAGCATTTCCATCAATCGTGAAGGCTGTGTGCCAGCTACGAAGGTTGCCGCATTTTTTCAAAATCCCTTTGCAAGCCTTGCCTTGGCGCGGGTTGCGCCATTGAAGATTGACCACGCGTTCGTTACCCCCGTGCCGCCGGAAAGCACCGGCTGGCTGACAGCCGCCTGCATGTTCTTTTTTATGGCATTCTTTGCTGTCGGTCCTGGCGTGTGTGTCTGGCTTGCGCTCTCAGAACTTATGCCCACACGCATCCGTTCCAACGGAATGAGCATTGCGTTGCTTATAAACCAGGCAGTTTCAACAACCATTGCCGCCGTGTTCTTGCCGACGGTTGGGCAACATGGTTACGCGACGATGTTTTTCATCTTTGCCGGCTGCACGGTGGTTTATTTCATCACGGCGACATTTTTGCTGCCGGAAACGAAGGGCAAGACGCTCGAAGAAATTGAGGAGTATTTTGAAGGCGGCAAACCTTCCTTGATACACGAAAAAGAATCCGTATTTCCGTGAAAACAAAATACCTAATCGACATTGGTAGCGCGATTCACTTGAAGAACAGCCCGGTATCCGTGGGCGCTGGATTTTGTGCAGCAATATTGGAAACCGGGGTGCCGTTCGTGTTTCTAACCATAAATTCGGCGCCAACGCCTGAATATCATGGTAGGGCTCAAACATCCGGGCTTTGGCGGTTTGGTTGCAAAGCATCTTTATGCCTCAAGCCCACAAATGCTGCTTACCAGCAGAGAATATGAATCATTCCTTATCTGAAAAATACTTCGCCACGCTTGACCCGAATTTTCAGCCGGCGGTTTTGTTTAATCGTCGTTACGTTGCCGCCGCGCTGGAGAGTTACGCCCTGCCGCTGATCATTGGTTTAGAACGCGAAAACGGGTTGATTTCGCGTTATGAGACGGTGGTAAGGCACAAGATTGACGGTGACACGTTGTTCTACGTTGAGCGTATTGTGAAATTTTTGTTATGGTCGCGCGGGGGCTGGAAAGTTTATATCGGCGGTCCAAGGGCCATCGGTGAATTCGTAAAGAAAACCTATTCACCGCGCGGCGCGCGAAAATTTGACTGCAATTTTATGGGCACAACTTACGGAAAAAAATTCCAGGTTGTTGTGACCACACCTGAAAGGGTTCCACAGGCAAAGGAGGTGAAGGTTTTCGC
This sequence comes from Verrucomicrobiia bacterium, assembly GCA_030042375.1. The sequence continues at coordinate 6,972 of JASHZU010000334.1, read as the reverse complement.
CAGCGGCCACCTGAACGGCTGCCGGATCGGATTTGATCTGGGGGCCAGTGACTACAAAGTCTCCGCCGTCATAGAGGGCCAGGCGGTGTTCACCGAGGAAGCATCATGGGATCCGAAAAACCAGTCAAATCCCAGATACCATTACCACCACATTTCTGCGGCCTTGCACCGCGCCGCCGCGCATCTACCGCACGTAGACGCCATTGGCGGCAGTTCCGCCGGAATTATTGTGGGCAACGAAATCCGCGTGGCGTCGCTATTGCGCGCTGTGCCAAAAAAGGATTTTCCGCGAGCAGCCGCCATTTTCAAACGTATCCAAGAGGAATGGAACGTGCCGATGATGGTGATGAACGACGGCGACGTGACGGCGCTGGCTGGCACGTTATCATTTCGCAAAGAGGGCATGCTTGGCCTTGCAATGGGTTCAAGCGAGGCTGGAGGGTTCATAGATAAGAAAGGCCGAGTCACGGGCTGGCTGAATGAATTGGCGTTCGCGCCGGTGGATTACAATCCAAATGCCGCGATTGATGAATGGTCGGGCGATCGAGGCACTGGAGCCCTTTATTTTTCGCAACAGGCGGTAAACAGGCTTTTGCCTGCCGCTGGCATCGTACTGCCGGAAAATCTTGGATTGCCGGAACGGCTTAAGGAAGTGCAGATGTTGATGGCCAGGGATGATCAACGCGCGGCGGCGATTTACGAGACCATCGGCGTTTACCTCGGTTATACGATCGCACATTACGCAGATTTTTATGACTTCAACCATATGCTGATATTGGGCCGCGTAACAACTGGCAAAGGCGGCGATGTCGTGATTGAAAGGGCGCGTGCGGTATTGCTGGCTGAATTCCCTGAACTGGCGGCGAAAATATCGTTGCACGTGCCGGACGAGAAATACCGTCGTGTTGGCCAGGCGGTGGCGGCGGCAAGCTTGCCGAAAATACGGAAGAGATAACATGCCTGACCCCATTACTATAGCGATTTCGTTGCTGGAATCCCGCGAATTGCCTGCATTTTCGGCGGACAAACTGGATGAGGTTTGTGCCGCATTCCAGCCTGCGGCCGGTTGTCTTCTCGGCCAGGCGTGGCGCTCCGCGCCGGAAGCGGATTTCACGCCGGGATATGTCCGTGTGGGCTGGCGCAGAGATTTGCTGCTGGTGTTTGCTGAGCTGTCAGACACGGACATCTTCACGCGCGCCACGATGCATAATCAACGGATGTGGGAATTGGGCGACGCATTTGAGATATTTCTGCAATCGGAAGATTCCGCGAATTATGTGGAGTTTCATATCGCACCGAACAACCAGCGTTTGCAGTTAAGTTTTCCCGATACCGCGACATTACGCCGGGCGCAGGCCGCTAATGCATTTGAAGATTATCTGCTGCCCGATGGTACGTTTCGATCGCGTGTGTGGACGCAGCCCAAAAATTGGAAATGGTTTATCTATACGGAGATACCTGCCAGCTCGGTATGCAGGGTCGCTACATCACTGGCGGAACGCCGATGGCGGTTTTCTTTCAGCCGTTGCGATTACATCCGCAGACGGCAGGCGCCAATTCTTTCGTCTACGTCACCACACTCGGTCCCAGATTTTCATCGGCGCGAGGAATGGAGGACTTTGTGTTTTGTGTCGGCGGTAAAACCATTGATTCAGGAATATGAGACTGCGCAATAACACAGCCCAAATTTTCGTGCCTGATGGGAAACCTGTCCCGGCGGCACTAAAACGCATTACGCACATCGGCATTGGCGCGCACCAGGACGACCTGGAATTCATGGCTTTCCACGGTATCCTCGAATGCTTTGTCAACAACTCGAAATGGTTTGGCGGTGTGACCTGCACCAACGGTGCGGGCAGTGCGCGCACTGGCAACTATGAAAAATTTACGAATGCGCAAATGATAGCCATTCGGCGTGCGGAACAGAACCGCGCTGCAATCGTTGGCCAATATGGCGCGATGATTCAATTGGATTATCCCAGCGACACGATAAAAAGCGCAACCGATCCATCGTTGAAGGACGATTTGAAAAAGATACTCGCAGTGGCCCGGCCGGAAGTGGTCTACACGCATAATCCAGCGGATAAGCATGACACACACATTGGTGTCGTGGTGGCGACGTTGCAGGCATTGCGCGAACTGTCCTGCGACAAACGGCCGAGGAAAGTCGTCGGTTGTGAAGTCTGGCGCAATCTTGACTGGCTCCCTGACACGGACAAGGTGCTGATGGACGTAAGCGGACATGACAATCTGGCCGCGGCTTTGAACGGCGTATTTGATTCTCAGATTGCGGGAGGCAAGCGATATGACATTGCAACGTTGGGTCGGCGTGCGGCCAACGCGACATTTTTCGAATCGCACGCGACAGACAGAGCCAACCAATTGATTTTCGGCATGGATTTGACGCCGTTGTTGGCGGATGAAACTGAGGACATTGCCGATTTTGTCTGCAGTCACATTGAGAAATTCGCTGTCGATGTGAAGACGAAATTAAACCGGCGGCTCGGAAAGGATTAAGCCATGGAAATTATCATTCAACCGACAATCGAAGCGGCCACCGATGTGGCAACCAGGTTGGTAGCCGGGGTCATCCGCGAAAAGCCCAATGCTGTGCTTGGTTTGGCTACCGGCAGCACGCCATTGCAACTTTACCGGCGGCTTGTTTCGGCTGGACTGGACTGGCGCAAAATCACCACGTTCAACCTGGACGAATATGTCGGCGTTTCGCCACAGCATCCTCAGTCGTACCACTGCTTCATGTGGGACAATCTTTTCCGGCACGTCAATATAAGTGCGAAAAACGTAAATATTCCCGATGGGCTGGCCAAGGACATCCCGGCGCATTGCGAACGTTACGAGGAAAAAATCCGCGAGGCAGGCGGAATCGACCTGCAACTGCTGGGCATCGGGACGGATGGGCACATAGGGTTCAATGAACAGACCTCATCCCTGGCGTCCCGTACGCGCATCAAGACGCTTACCCCGCAAACCCGTAAAGACAACGCGCGGTTTTTCGGGAGCGAAGAACAGGTGCCGCATCATGTTATCACGATGGGCATCGGGACGATTTTGGAGGCGCGATATTGCGTGCTGTTGGCTTTCGGAAAGAACAAAGCCCGTGCCATTGCAGAAGCAGTCGAAGGCCCGGTTACGTCCATGAATCCTGCGTCCGCACTGCAACTGCATCCAAAGGTGACAGTGTGTCTGGATGAAGAAGCCGCTGCAAATTTAAAGCTGAAAGATTATTACCGGTGGGTTTATGACCACAAACCCAATTGGCAAAGATCGGATATGAAATTGAGCTTACAACTGACGGAATCGATGGAAAAAATGGGCGAAACGGAGCCTGCATGTTTGGCAGCACTACCCTGATAACCATAACGGAAAATAGGGCATTAATAATGGCTCGGAAACCTACTCTACTAATTTTGGCTGCTGGCATGGGCAGCCGATACGGGGGATTAAAGCAAATTGATTCGGTCGGACCCAATGGCGAAACCATCATTGATTACTCAATAGATGACGCTTTGCGTGCCGGGTTCGGCAAGGTCGTCTTCGTTGTCCGGGAAGGCATTGAAAAGCCATTTAGGGAAACTGTTGGAGCACGTTTCGAGACTCGAATCGCGGTCGAATATGTTTTTCAAGAACTGGATAAATTGCCGGCAGGGTTTTTTGTTCCGAACGGCCGAGCGAAACCGTGGGGGACAACGCACGCCATATTGATGGCTGCCGAAGTGATTCGTGAACCGTTTGTTGTCATCAATGCGGATGATTTTTACGGTGGGGAGGGCTATCGCCTGCTAGCGCAACATCTGCTGTCCGGCACGTCGGATTACGCAATGGTGGGGTTTGTTTTGCGCAATACTCTTTCAGATTTTGGAAGCGTTGCGCGCGGCGTGTGCCAGGTGGATGCTGGCGGTTATCTCAGAACTATCACTGAATTGACAAAAATTGAACGCGATGGAGAAGGCGCGAAAGACGCCAGCATCGCTAACCAAATTGTGAGGCTTTCGGGGGACGAACTGGTTTCGATGAACATGTGGGGATTTTCACCAACCGTGTTTCCACAATTACGGACGGCCTTCCGGCTCTTTTTAAAGCAGAACGGCGGCCACATGAAGGCCGAATGTTATATCCCTACGACGATTGGTGAGCTTGTCGCTGTCGGCCAGGCGCGGGTAAAAGTCTTGCGCACTGGTGACTCATGGTTTGGTGTGACCTACCGCGAAGACCGTCCCCGAGTTGTGGAAAGCATCCGCAAGCTAATACGGCACACGACGACACAGAAAAATTAAAAATGATTGATACAAAAAACAAACATCACCTGCCCAGCATAGCACGTCAATTTCAGATTTCGGGAGAATTTCTCGAAGCTGCGCCCTACGGCAATGGTCACATCAATGACACATATTGTGTTATCTTCGACCAAGGTGGTACGCGGATTCGTTATATTTTTCAACGTATTAACCACAGCATCTTTAAAAATCCTGTGGTGCTCATGGAGAACATCCAGCGCGTTACAACCCATCTTGGTAGGAAGTCGGTGGGCCAGCCAGATCGAAGCCGCCGGGTGCTGACGCTTGTTCCGGCTCGTGATGGCGCGGCGTATTGCCGGGATGCGAAAGGCAATTTCTGGCGTGCTTATATCTTCATCGAAAAAGCGCGGACATTCGACACCGTGGAGTCGCCAGAGCAGGCATTTCAAGCGGCAAGGGCATTTGGGCAATTTCAAACGTTGCTTGTGGACCTGCCCGCGCCACGGTTAAATGACACAATCCCTGATTTTCATCACACCCCCAAGCGATTTGAGGCATTCGAAAAGGCCATTTTGGCCGACAAAGCCAACCGCGCAGTACTGGCGCAACGGGAAATTCAGTTTGCATTGCGCCGCAAGACAATCTGCAGCGTGTTACTGGATGCGAACCTGCCCGAACGCGTGACGCACAACGACACGAAACTCAACAATGTGATGCTGGATGAGACGACGGGCGAAGGGATATGTGTGATTGATTTGGACACGGTGATGCCTGGCCTGGTGCTTTACGATTTTGGCGACATAGTGCGGACGACAACCAGTCCGGTGAAAGAGGATGAACGCGATTTGTCTAGAGTGACGATGCAGTTTCCGATGTTCGAAGCTTTGGTACGCGGTTATTTGAGTTCCGCCTCGGAATTTCTGACTCCGGCTGAAAAGAAACTTTTGCCTTTCTCCGGCAAACTCATTACCTTCGAAATCGGCCTTCGATTTCTGACAGATTTTCTCGCGGGGGACACTTATTTCAAGGTGCATCGAGAGGGCCATAATCTCGACCGCTGCCGGACACAATTCAAACTGGTTGAGTCCATCGAGCAGCAGGAAGAGCCAATGATCGAACTGATCGAATCCATTGAGCAGCCGGAAGAAAGTATGGATCAATTAATGGAGGCCAGATAATGAGAATCCTAGTCACTGGAGGCGCTGGCTTCATCGGCAGTCATATTGTCGAACATTTTCAAGGCAAAGCTGAGGTGCGCGTTCTGGATAACTTGCGGTCCGGGTTCAGATCCAATTTGACTGGTTTCAAGTACGATTTCATCGAGGGGTCCATCCTGAATCGGCATCTTGTGAAGCGGGCGATGCAAGGCGTGGATTACGTTTTCCATCTGGCCGCAATGATTAGTGTGGTTGAATCCATGCAAAAACCGGCTGAATATAATGAAATCAATGCCATCGGAACCCTCATCGTGCTGGAAGAAGCAGCACGAGCCCGAGTTCTTAAACTGGTGTTGAGCAGTTCGGCGGCTATTTATGGTGATAATCCCGTCGTGCCGAAAATGGAAACGATGTTGCCAGAGCCCAAGAGTCCCTATGCTATCACCAAACTTGACGGCGAATATTACTGCAAGATGTTTGCTAACGAAGGTCTCCTGCAAACCGTCTGCCTGCGCTACTTTAATGTTTTCGGGCCTCGTCAGGATCCAAAAAGCCAGTATGCGGCGGCGGTGCCAATATTCATTGACCGTGCGGTGAGGGGCGATCCGATCACAATATACGGTGATGGGGAACAGACGCGCGATTTCATCTATGTGAAGGATATCGTAGAGGCGAATGCTTATTGCGCTGTGCATTCTAAGGTGACAGGTGTATTCAATGTCGCATGCGGAAGAAAGATCACCATCAACGATCTTGCTGCGACGATTTGCAAGCTGACCGGTTCGGAATCGGAAATCAAACATATGCCTGAGCGCGCCGGTGACGTAAAACATTCTCTGGCGGCTATTGACAAATTACGCGCCACGGGTTTCACGCCGATGAATAGTTTTGATAGCGGGTTGGCCGCCACCGTTGGTTATTTCCAAAATCGCACAAAATTACCGATGGTAACTAGTCGCTGTTGAAAAACTTTTTATCAGTCGAAATTATGACCCCCTTTACTTGAAACCACCCGCCAGACTCGTCGAGAATGATCCGTCAGCCGATTAGCTCATGAATTTGCCCTATCGCCGAAAGATAATCCATCTAAAGCGGTAAATGGACAATACTAGCTGGTGTTTTTTCAGGAGTTGATGCAAGCCGGGATGGATTTGGAAGGGCAAATAACGTCAGATGTTGTCCGTTAAAACTGAACAGAAGGAAATTCCAATGGCAAATCCCTGAACGACGTGAGCGATCACGATTTTGCCGATCAAGCAAGCGAATTTTTCGTCAAAGCCATGAATTATGGTTGGTCGGGGAAACCGATGGAGCACGCTTCCCTTCTTCACTTTCTTCATGATTCTCCCGGGCGCGTGGCGGGAGGTATGTAGCCGTAATACCAGTAAAGTCCCCACAGGTTCTCAAGCTTGACAAGCTCAACGTGGCCGTCATAAAAGTCAACATTGATGCCTCTGCTGAATGGCAGCGGCCGGCTTATATTGAAAGGCATACTGGCGCCAGCTGTGGGCGCGCTGCCGTGGCGGGCAATGCAAAGGCGCCCCATTCCCATTCCACCC
>JASHZU010000333.1 GCA_030042375.1 Verrucomicrobiia bacterium | reverse complement strand
ATCGTCCTCAACCACCAAGTCAGGCTGGGTGGCATGGTTCACAAAAATCTTCAAGCGCGGGCCGGACGCCTGGATTTTCAAATGATAAAATTTGTTTGCGGTGAAACCCATCGGCACAATGGCGATTTCATGCCAGCCATTATTCGCATAGCCCAATTCCAATTCTGAATGCCCGGCGCTAATGCCGGCGTAATAGCCGCAGTAAGCGTCCGCGCCGATATCCGGTTTGCTAACACGGAAAATCAGCCCTGCATTTCCCTCGGGCCCCACTGAGACGTCGCCCTCATAGGTGAAATTTGTAAATACCGTAGCCATCGCGAGGGCCTTGGCACCGTTCGGAGAGGCCGGCACGGTGCTCAAAACGCCATTGCGTGCCAGCCAGTTTCCTCCAAACGTCGTCCAGCGGGCGCACCACGATGGGTCGAAATTTTCAGTGAAGGAGCCTGTTGTCGGCGAAGGAGTTCCCAAATATGGAAACCAGCTCAGGCGCAGATGTTGCGAGCCGAATGGCACAAGCGTGACATTTTCCAACGGACTGGTTGAGGCGACCGGGCTGACAGGCGGTTCAAAGGCTTGGGTCCCGCGCCAGCCAATTGTCCAATCCGGCACCTGCCGCGCTTGCGCGAGCAACGCAACCGATGGCCGCGCAGGGTCGAAGGGATTTGATGGTATCGCCCCGAAATTCGTGAATGTTAAAGAATCATCCGGATTTGCGGGGTCCAATTTCAGGGCATAGTTCCATGAGGTTGTCGGATGCACCTCGAATTCATCAAAACCCAATCCGCGCGTGTCGGGCGTCCGAACCGTCCAGTTTTCTCCAATACGCAATGAATAAACTAAAGGCCCGCGATTAATGGCGACAGCGCGGCTCGGCCCCGTGAACGTTTGAATGGGCATCGGCAGATTAATGACTACGGTATCACCGTTGGCCCACGTGCGTTCAATCCGGAAAAAGGAGCCGGCCGAGAAGCCAGATTGCAGCTGACCGTCAACTGAAATGGAAGCGTTGTTACACCAACCGGGGATTCGCACAACGAGCGGGAACGCTGCGGAGTTGCTTACGCAAACGTGAAGGCGCACCTGTTCTTCGAACGGATAGCCCGTGTCTTCTGCGATTTGGACTTGTGCTCCGCCAGCCATGGTGTTCACCACCGTGGGACCATATGCGATCAATGCCAACCCGCCATCCGACGTAGCCGCCCATGAGTTTTGGATAAACTTGGGCCAGCCCATGTGAAAGTTGTAACGGCAACACGGGTAGCCGGAATAAGGGCCGGGCAGCGTGGCGTTGGCGTAGTCCTCATCGAAGCCGTGGCCGCCATAAACTGCTATCACGTTGTTCGGCACGGTATAATACTGGATGCCTTTAATATTATTCGCCAGAGCGGCAGGCAGGGCATTGTAGGTGATCGTCTCCAATCGGTCAGCCAGCAAAGGATCGCCGGAAATGCGCACGGACGTTTCAAGACTGAGCATGGCCTCTACAATGGCGCACAGTTCGACCCCCTGGATGCTGGCGTCACCGGAAAGGAATTCTGTGCCGCTATTGATGCCAAATGACAGGGCATTCTCGCGCATCAAATTATCAATGCCCAGCCACACGGCGCCCTCATCACCCGCTCGATGCGAAAGCTGGTAATACACCGCCGGCATTTTCAGGGCCTCTTCGACGTTGACATTGTGTTTCGGCTGAAAATCTTTGCCATAAAGGACAAAATTATTGCTCGTAAAAATCCCCGGCCAATCATAAGCCTGCTGGTGCAACAAATTTACGAGCGCCAATAGGTTAGTGTCCCCATTTCGGTTATAAAGCCAGAGAGCTACGTCCATTTCGTCTCCCGCGCGCGCGCGTCCCCAATCATCGAGCGGGCGGGACGGCAGGTTGGCCAGCATATAATGGAAGTAATCGTCCAATACGGGAAGCACACGCGGATCAGCGGTAGCTTCGTAATAATCCCTCAACGCATAAGTCGCAATCATGCGCGGCCACCAGTCGTCGTTGGAAGTCGGTCCGATGTAGCCGTCCGGTCCTTGATGATCAAGCAGCCAGTCCATCCATTTTTGTGCTTTCTGTTTAAGGCTTGCGTCGTCCAAAGTGTAGGCCAGCGCCACCAGTCCTTTAAAATAATAAGGTCCCCGCTCCCAATTATTGCCGGTGCCTCCCAGCCACGCGTTGTTCGTGCCGATATCGTCGGCATAAAGAGTTTCGGCATTTCCGGTAAGACCGTCCCGCTGCAATTGGCATTGTTTGAGAAGCCAGCCCTGCGGATGAACGCTTCCCAAGGGAAGCGCAACGAATGGCGTGGCCAAAAGTGGCTGGCGATTAGTTACAACCGATGTGGGCGGAAGATTGGTGGCAGAGGGAAATTCAAGTGAGTCAGCATTCAAATTCCAAACCTGTGTCACGAAAATCGCCGAGGCAATGACCTTGATTGTCTCTCTCACGCGGTTTAGTTGGTTTGAACGTCGACCAGCCCAAAATCTACATATTGTCCGCCAATGGTTTGATGGCAATGAATCGCAATCAAATTTCTGCCAGGCTTCAACGCCGCTTTTCCTTCCGCAGTCAGGGGAAAGGCATCGTAATTGACGATATATCCGCTGGTCTTGAGGGCGAGTACGCCGTTGATATATACCTCGGCATCCTCGTCATGATGAAGCCATCCTTCCAAATCGTCGTACGTTGCGGATGATAGATTGATTTCACGTCGCAGCCAAATGTCATCCGTATTCCAAATCGTGCCGATAACCGAACCAGGCGTGCCCGGAGTGCCAAAGCCGCTTTTGCCCTGTCCCCAGGTCGAATCGTCAAAGCCGGGATTCATCCAATTATCCGCCGGCCGGGTGGTCGTGTAGCTCCAAATGGCTTGTTGTTTATCCGCAGCGGGCAGGACCACGGTAATTTTAGGGAGCGAGGGAATCGCTGCCCAATTCGCTGCTTTGGTTTGATCACGGGAAGCATATTTTTGCCAAATCGGCCGATTGTAAAGCATCTGGAGGAAAACACCGCCGACGACCGGACGGGCATCAAATCCAACCCTCTGGGCTGAAGTGGTCTCATACCAGTCCGTCATGGGAGTGCGATTTTGCGTGGTGTTTAGAAAATCAACTACATGACTTACCAGGTCTTCAAAATCAGCGCGATTTTGAGTCAGCGTTGCCGTCCAGCAGGTCCAATCCAGCTTGGTGTATGTTTTCCGATCGTCGAGGGGAAGGCCGTAGGGGTTCTCCATTTTTTTATAGAAGCTCATTTCCTTTTGCACCACTTCGTCGGGAAATAAATTCAATCCCAGAATTTTGTCCCAGACCAGGTTATATTTTTGGCTCCAGGTCCCGGGTTTATCGAAAGCCAGACGGAAATGATCGCCGTCATCGGCTTCCTGAATCCAGCGTTGTGCAAAACCCTGCGCCAGTTGAGAATATTCAGCCGCTTCGGCGGTATCGCCGCGCATCTCACACAATTTGGCAAACGCGCCCAGGGCGCAAATTGTTTTGGCTGACAGGTTCACGTTATGCGCCAAATGGCCGGCAAAATCATCAGTACAAAGTTGGTTTTCGGGATCAAATCCCTTTTCCTTCAAATAATTCGCCCACTGCTGAAGCTGTTTCCAATATAAATCGGCGAAACCGGCATTCCCTTCCATCTCGGCGACGGCACAGAAAAGCAAAAGCAAATTCCCACTTTCCTCCACAGGCATTTGATCCGTAGCGCTTACTTCGCCGCCGCCATAAACCTGGCCATTTGCCTGTGGGTATGTCCCCAGATCATGCGGCGCAAAAGGGAATTTCCACCGGTCGCTCGCCGCATAATTCATAAACGGCACGATGAACGATTTGGCGAGCGTAGGCCCAAACAATAAAAATTGCGGGGACATCGGATAAAACACATCGGAGGTACTAATGCAACCATTGGAATGGTTTTCCTTGCAGAAGAACATGGGCTGGCCGTTGGCGTCAGCCACGAATTTCCCCGCCGCAAAACATTGCCGGTACGCAAGCGCTCCCAGTTCCGCATATTCTTCCCCACCCGCCCCCCGCAAGTCCTGCATCAGTTCATCATCAAATGCCGCGCAGCGTTTTTGAAGTGAAGGATAGTCATCTACCGCTGCCTGTAGAAGGTCTGATGGCCCCCAGCCATTGCGCCGCCAGTATGGCCGCAAATTGCGCTTCATATATTGAATCGAATAGAGATCGTCGTAGGCCAGCAGCAAATGACATGAAGCTGCCTTTTCCCGGATGGCACCCAGATTTGCCATAAAGGCAATCACGGAATCATTGCGATCATTATGCTGCAACAACGACGAGGCGGCGGGCAGCGGCAGGCGGCCATTATCGGTAAAATCGCTGCGCGTGAGAGCTGCTAAATTGGCTGTCAAGAAAAGCCGCTTCTCCCTGGGCACAGCGACGTAGAAATAGCCCCAGTCTATCCTTACATCGTCTCCCTTTTTCCCAAGCACCGACTGTTCCACGGAACCAACACTCCATGCTTTAATCCCGGAGGTATCTGCTCTTTGAAAGCTGACGGCCTGTTGAGGCTGATCGACAGCAATTTCGGAACTGGCATCAAAATAAACAGACACTTTGTGTTCCTGGCCATCAGCCGATTCCGCCTGCCAGGTTAAATAGGTGACCGGTCGGGAGAGCAAATCCAGGTCATCCGGCAAATCTGCTGTCATGAAAGTCAAAGTCAGGCGCACGCCTTCGCCCTCAAAGGTATAGATGGTGCGCGTCGGCAAGACTTCAAGATTCGACTGAGGCAATGCCGGGATGTCGGCGGGAGACGCCCCCATAATCCGGTAGGCTTTCCCATCAATCCGCGCCAGACTGGTGAGACGCTGGGGTTTGCCTGTCCAATGAGTCGTATCGGTATCA
>JASHZU010000332.1 GCA_030042375.1 Verrucomicrobiia bacterium | reverse complement strand
GAAGGGATGATTGGAAAATATTAAAGATGGCAATTGGAGCAGTTCATTCAGCCAACAAATGACGATGATTGCCAGAAAACCGAGGTGCTGATAAAGCAGGATTTTCGGCAGCGAGAAAACTTTTTTCATACTTCAAAACAAATTCATTTACGAAGACCGCGCCTCCCCAAACAAACGAGTCCACAGTCGTAACATGCCGCATTTTGTGTGCCATTAATTTCTGCCCTGCATGCAAATATCCCCATGAGCGATTGTGGCGGAGCCGTTTTTAAAATGTCCTTGTTATATTCCCATTCCTAGTGACATTTGGGCGCAGGTGAAAAAGAGCATCAAGCCGTTGGACGCGCCGGACAGCTTTCATTTGCAGGCGGCCGAAGGATGGCTTGGCCTGGGCGATGTGGAATCCGCAAATAACGAGCTGAAGGAAATTTCCCCGGCCGAGCGGACGCATCCCGCGGTGCTGTCGGTGCGCTACCAGATTTATGCCCAGGCAAAGCAATGGGACGAGGCGGTAAGCGTGGCTCATGACCTGGTGAAACTGCTGCCCGACCGGCCTTTTGCCTGGATTAGCCTGGCCTACGCCGCGCGACGCAAAACCGGCGGCGGCATTCCGGAGGCGAAGGAAATTCTCCTCGGCGCGGAGCCGAAGTTTCCCGGGCATTATTTATTTCCCTACAACCTGGCCTGTTACTGTTCGCAGCTTGGGGAAATGGAACAGGCGGAACGATGGCTGAAAAAAGCGGCAGCCATTGATGAGGCGGCCGTCAAAAAAATCGCCCGGGAGGATTCCGACTTGAAACCGCTCTGGAACAGCCTGGGCCGGACGCTTTGGGAAGAAGAATAAGAATTCAGCACTTCCCAAATGGATACCCTATTTTTACGGTTTCCCTGAAGCCTTCTTCGGGGTCGGTGACTTTGATGGTTTATTTTTTCGCGCTTTCCGCGGGGCCTTTTTCCGGGGCTGCGGCTTTGAAAGCTTAATATGATCTTTAGCAACTACCAACGGATCCTTCTCCTGGCCACGGTACGATGCTCCCCCTCGCGGCGGCAGATGGGCCATCCTGGCAATCTTTGACGGGGGCGAGGACCCGTGCTGATCCGCCGGATCATAGTGGGTCTGATGAACCAGAGACAGCGCATCAGTACGGGTTACCCCCGGAGGGGCCAGCACCAAATCCGTCTTGGAAAGGTTATTCCATAACGTCTCGTTTTGAAACGCAATCGTGCCGCCGCCCCGCTTGCGCTGGGAGATCATCCGGTTGATATCTCCCACACAGACCCAGTCTTCATGGGTGGTGATTCCCCATTTGGCATGGTCATGCGTTTCCGGCCAGGCCATGTGGATACCCAATGCCCCCAGGTTAATATACTTAATGTCAAACGTCTTGTGAATGCCGTCTGTATCCGCCACCGGCGGAATCGGCCCGCGAATCCACGTTTCCACATCCATATCCTCTTTCAAAGTTGGCCCCACCAACCCATTCCAGAAATCCTGGTTCCACGCCTTGTTTTTGGCGATGACCATAAACTTCATGCTTTTGGCCGGTTTCACACCGGCCGTTTGCAATTCAAGCACGCTGGCATTTCCAGTGGCGGTGAGGTTAACCTGCTTCGATAGTTGAACAATTGGATTGGTTGGGTCCGTTTTGTCCAAACCGCCCAGCCTGGGTCCCTCCTTGGGATTGTTATACACCTGCGGTTGCTGGTGATCGATCATCTGGTTCGCAATTTTTTCAATTGTGGCCAAATCGAGTGACAAGCAGAGATAGGTTTGCCCGTACTTCGGCGTCGGGTCCGATTTCTCTTCGGGGTCGGTGAACTTTGGCCATGAGTGCAACAGCCAGAAACCTGTTTTGGTCTTCGTATCAAACGCCAGCACGCCTTTCGTGTGGCCCAGGGCGCCGTTGTCCTTGCCAGGAATATCACCCGGCCTCTCGTCATTGTACAAAATCCAGCCGGTCGTGTCGTCGGGCTTTTTGAACACCAAATCCAGTGTTTGGTTCAGCGCGCCCTGGTCGCTGTTCAAAACATATGGCGATTTGTCAATGACCCGTTTGACAGGTTCCAGCGTGTCAATGGTTGCATCGTAATAGACATATTCATAGCCAGTCGCCTTATCGGTGGTCGCCCCCTTGGATAGCTGGGGAACTTTATAAATAAAGAACCAATCAACTGCCCTGCCATTTTCATCAAGTGCTGTAACATTCATAAATTTAGTTGTCTGGCTTGACTCTTCACATGGCAGCTTCACTCCCCCTGAAGGTTATTACCTGCCGCAGGTAATATTTAAAGAGAAATACATCGCGTATCATGTACAGAGCCGATTGTTAATGTTGCTTTCAATTTACGAAAATCCCCGCGGCTGCCTGTATCCCGCTTCACTCTCCGACTGAAAAAACTCTAAATGGGTGCAATCGTCTTATGCAACTTAAATATTATAAAAAGTAATCACGAAAAAACACCCATGTTATTACCCATTGCGTCCGTGCCATTTACACTTTAGTTGCCGTCCCCGCTGTAACCAACATGTAACAAAAGCGGCAGAATCAGGACGAGAGCAGAAGACCTGAGCCGAAACCGTTCTGGGAAGAAGAATCGGGCCAGAATTTAGCGCTTCCGGAACGGATACCACAACTGCCCCCCCAGCGTGCGCGGATGAACGGTTTTTTCCTGCGCCGAAAGCCCGGTGGTATCGGGCCTCAAATGCATCGGCATGTAGAAAGTCCCCAGCACCAGGTCAATGCACGAAAACATGGCGGCGAAATTTTTGTCCTGCGCCTCGGGCAAATCGGAATGATGCCAGCGGTGAAAGACCGGGCTGACGAGGACATAGCGCAGCGGGCCGAACGTCCAGCGCAGATTGGAATGGATGAAAAGGTTGTAAAAGCCGATGAGCAAAGTGGCCACGGAAATCACCGACGCATCCATGCCGATGAGGGCGCAGACCACAACGAGCACGCTTTCGCCCCCGGTTTCGATCAAGCTTTCCGTCGGATGAAAGCGCGCGGCGGAGAGCCAATTCACTTCCTCCGAACTGTGATGAATGGAGTGAAACGCCCAGATGGGCCGGGTGTGAAAAATGCGGTGGCGGAGGTAAATGAGACAGTCCCGCACGAAAAGAAAAATCACCAGTTGCGCCACAAAGGAAAGCACGGAGATGTGCGGGTTGTGGAAAGCGCCTTTGAATCGCACGGCCATCAGGCCAAAAATGACGGAGAAGATGAAATAAATAAACGGCGGGTAAAGCATCGAGATAAACGTGTATTGGAGATCAAGCTGGTAGGAACGCCACGGTTTTTTAATGGGTTTCAGGGAAAAGATGCGCTCCATCAGGGAAAAGAGGAGAAAACCAATGGCAATATAAATGGTGCCATCGAGAAAAGAACTCCCGCATCGGTCCAGAAATGCCTCAAGTTGGTCCATGCTGCGTGTAATTAATTCGGCGCCTGTCTTATCACAGCTATTATACGCGACTTTCGGATTTTAATAAAAACAAAAATGAGGCAAATATGGCGGCCAAGGACGCAAAACGCCTGTCAAAAACCCTCCCTTTTTCATTTGCACAGTGGCCGATTGCATGAAAAGATTAGGGCTATTTGACATCATGACGCCGACGAAAAATTCCAGCGAATCGCAGATTGTAGAAACGTTCCGGCAAGCCGGCCCGGCCGCGGGCCAACCCGCCTGGCTGCCGCCCTTGCGCAACGCCGCTATTGCCGCCTTCACCGAAAAAGGATTCCCCACCCTGCGGGACGAGGACTGGCGCTTCACCAATGTAGCGCCCATTGCCGCATTGCCGCTTCAATCGGCCAAACCCGTGGCCGCCAACGGCGCGGAAAGCAAGACCCTGGACGAGGCGCCCTTTGGCCAACTATCCGGCAGCCGCCTCGTTTTCGTGAACGGATTTTTCGCGCCGAAACTTTCGCGCAGCGGGAAAATTCCCAATGGCGCGCGCGTGGAAAGCCTCACTGCCGCGTTGGCCAAAGATTCCGCTCTCATTGAAAAACACCTCGGCAAATATGCCCGCACCACGGACAACGCCTTTGCCGCGCTTAACCAGGCGTTCTTTACCGATGGCGCGTTCATCTCGATTCCCGATGGCGTGGAAATCGCCGAGCCGATCCAGTTGGTTTACATTTCTTCAGCCAAACAAAATGGCGAGACCATCCAGCCGCGCAATCTCATCATCGCCGGCGCGAACAGCAAGGCGACGATCGTCGAGAGCTATCTGAGCGCGGGCAGCGCGGCGTCCCTGACCAATGCCGTCACGGAAATTGTCGCAGGCGACAACGCAGCGATTGAGCACGTGAAATTACAGGACGAAACGGCCAACGCTTTCCACATGGCCACGATCGCTGGCGAATTTGGCCGGGCCAGCAACGTGAACGTCCATTCCTTCGCGCTTGGCGCAAAACTTTCGCGTAATAACATCCGCACCAAACTCGCGGGCGAAGGGCTCGAGTGCATTTTGAACGGCCTGTATCTCACGCGCGATGAGCAGCTCGCCGACCATCACATGATTGTCGAGCATGCGCAGCCGCATTGCGCCAGCCACGAATATTTCAACGGCATCCTGGATGACAAATCCAAGGGCGTTTTTCATGGGCGCATTTACGTCCATCCCATCGCTCAAAAAACCGATGCCAAGCAGACGAACAAAAACCTGCTGCTTTCCGACGACGCCACGGCGGACACCAAGCCGCAGCTCGAGATTTACGCCGACGACGTGAAATGCACCCACGGCGCGACGGTGGGCCAATTGAATTCCGAGAGCGTGTTTTATTTGCGCGCCCGCGGCATTCCCGAGAGCGTGGCGCGGCGCATGTTGATCCACGCGTTTGCCGGGGAGATTGTCGAGCGCGTCAAGTGCGCGCCCGTGCGCGAGGAATTGGACAAGCTCGTCTGGGACCGGCTCGAAGCCAATCACCATATTGATAAATAATTTTGCCCGGAAATTTGTAGGAGCCGAGGTGACGAGGCTCTGATTTACCTTGAACCTTCTTTCCGCGCTTGCGTCCTGGACTGCGGCGGCAAGCCCAGCGCGACGCCGCTTTTTCATAGAAAGTT
>JASHZU010000331.1 GCA_030042375.1 Verrucomicrobiia bacterium | reverse complement strand
CACCGACGGCAGCAGTTTTTGTTTTTGACCATGCCATAACTTTCAATGCTCCTTTCACGAGGGTGAGGGTTGAGGTGGAAGCCGCCGCGCCTTTGGCCAGCGCGATGGCGGAAATCGTCTTGGCCAGGCCTGCGGGCGCGGCCTGGATGGAATTGGCAGAGATGGTCCCGGCGATGATAGCGGTCGTGGAATCCACGCCGCGTTTGGAGAAAAATTTCCGCAGTTTTTCCAGCGCGCGCGCGACGCGTTTTTCCGCCGCATCGGTGCTCGCCCCCATGGCGGTGCCGACTTCCTGCAAATCCCGGCCCTCGTAAAACCGGAGCAGGATGGCGCGGCGGTCCTTTTCGGCCAGTGCGGCCACGGCGGAATCCAGCATCGGGCGGATTTGCCGCCACGTATGGTCGTCAGGTTCGTTCAAGGTGGATTCCATAAAAGCCTCCTGTTCGCGGCGATGCCGCCGGATATCGCTCCGGATAAAGTTGTTCGCCGTCAGCCGGGTGGTCTGGAAGAGCCAACTCGAAAGCGCTTTGTGATGCCGCAACGATGCCGCTTTCCCGGCCAGGATGATAAAGACGGCTTGCGCGATTTCCTCCGCGTCGTGCGGATCGCCCGTCTGCCGCAGGGCAACGGAATAGACCAGGTTGATATGCCGTTCCACCAGCGCGGAAAACGCTTCGTTCGAATGGTTTTCGGCATACTGGCGTAACAGAATGCTGTCGTCCATGGGTTGCATTCGGGGATAAGTGTGCGCCGCCGCAAAAAGGCCGACAATTTAATTGCGCAAGTTTCCGAGACAGAGCATCCCCTCGATAACGATAATGTAGCCACTTAAGTCTTTGACTATGAACGATGTAGACCTTTGCCAAAAAATGTTGACCTTCGTGTTGACCTTTAAGTTGCTGGTTATCAATGATGTAGACCTTGTTGACCTCTATACGCGAATATATCTTTGGCACTTTTAAATCATTTGCGCCGGGTCACTGCCTATGGCACTATGTTGTTACAAGAGAAACAATTTTTTATAACGTTATGAGCCAACCAAAAATTATCGCTTATTTGAAACCCTCCTGCGGCTGGAGCATGGGTGTCCGCGCCGTGTTGAAGAAATACGACCTGCCCTATGAAGACCGCGACATCATCAACGACCCGGTGCAGCGCCAGGAGATGATTGAGAAGAGCGGCCAGATGCTCAGCCCCTGCGTGGAAATCGACGGCAAGATGCTCGCGGACGTCAGCGGCGAGGAAGTGGAAGCCTGGATGCTGGCGAACAAAATCGTCACGCCCAACGAACGCAAACCCGACGCCCCGATCAACCAGCCCTGCGCGCATGAAATGCCGCAAACCGCCGGTGTCAATTTCCGGCACTAATTAGTCTTTGAAAACAAAAACGCGAAGGTGAAAGCCTTTGCGTTTTTTTAATAGGTGGATAAAGGAACGCCGGCTTTTTTAAGAGTTTGATTGAATAAAGCTGCGGGGGAACTGGAAACAGGGAAAATCCAATTTGTGCCATTGCTTGAAAAGGCTTCAATCCCGCCACACTGAAAGCAAATGAGCAAATCAACGGCTACCCCGTTTTTCACGGCGCGGATTGCATGGCGGGGATTGAAACAGTCAGCCGCAGGGCCGCCTTCCACAATGCCATCGCCAAGAGCCGTCACCAGATTGGTTCTTTCTGCTGTCTGCCCAATTTTGGTTTCGCCAAGGATTATGTGAAAGTCGAAGGCATTTGTTCTATGGCCTTCGAGAGCCGGCCCTACAGAATAAAGCGTGAAATCATCTGCACTCTCCAGGAAGTGCCTTAGGTCCGTAGGAAGGTAATGAGTCGCTGGGACCCACCCTGGTGGCCAATTTGTTCCAACATCATTCAGAACGATATCGGATTGCGCAGTCGAACCTGCCAAAACAATAATAAAAATTATTATCCCAAATATGGTTTTCATAATTCCTTTGACGAGTTGGCAAATTGTTGCGCCTGCATCACTTCCTTGGCAACGCAAATCGTCAATCCAATCCATCTATATATCGGACGGGAAATTCAAATTACGAAACAATCCGGCTTCCGCATCAGGCACGCGAAAACTTTGCATGAGGCCATGCTGGATTAACCGGCGTACCAGCGCCTGAAGAGAGTAATCTTCTTCGACCAAAAGCTGATCCCTGACACCAGGCAGCGCTGCGCGAGGATAAATGGCGCACAGCGGTTCGTACGCTTCGCCGATTTGTGGGACTATGCCGCTCTCCTGAGTTGTCATGCCTGCCAATTTTTTCAGAAAACCGCTACTCATTGCCGGCATATCCACCGCAAGAATCAAGACTTGATTGTTTACCGCTTCGGCAAGTGCCGCGGCAATTCCGCCGATTGGCCCTTTATCTCGAACGGCGTCCAGAATCCAACGCACATTATCGGGCAGCCAATCGGGACGGTCAGGCGCTGTGACAAAAACTTCGGATGAAATCGCCAGCAGGAGATCCAGTTGCCGCTGCCACATCGGAGTTCCATCGACCTCGATGAGGCATTTGTCCCGTCCCATGCGGGTGGATTTGCCACCGGCCATTAAGGCAGCGGAGATCATTTATCCACGCGTAAAAGTCCGGAGGACAAAATCCGGGCCCGGAGTCCTCCCTGCCCGCGAAGATATTCTTCAGCGCCTGAGCCAAACGCCTCATTCATCCAAAAGCACGGGCTGCATTCAGCCATGCCTTCAAAACGAATGCCTTGCAGCTCAAACTCTTGGCCGATGAGTTCATTCAAATCAATGCCGCTGGTCAGCACATTGCGCCGCAATATTTTTGGCTGTTTGTCATGGATATTCAAACGCTCGCACAAATCCTCGTACACTTCCGCCGCGAAGAACGTGACTTGGCCTTTGTAATTCTCTTTGTAGCCGAAAAAACGGTCGCCCCGCAAACCTTGCCCGGCCACGCATTCGACTTCTTCCAGGCCAACGTCGGCATGCTCGCCTGCCGGGCCGCCGTAATGGCCAAAAAAGTTGTG
>JASHZU010000330.1 GCA_030042375.1 Verrucomicrobiia bacterium | reverse complement strand
AAAATCACCGTTGTCTTCGGCGGTGTCGGTTACGGGCGGCAAAATGATTCCTTGCGCGCAGGTACGGACATCGTCGTCGCCACACCGGGACGCCTGCTGGACCATCTGGAACACGGCACAGTGAAACTGGACAAGGTGGAATTTCTCGTTTTGGACGAGGCCGACCGCATGTTGGACATGGGATTTCTGCCGGACGTGCGCCGGATTATCGAGCGCTGTCCGCGCAACCGCCATACCGCGCTTTTTTCCGCGACCATCCCGCCGCAGATTGAAACGCTCATCAACTGGGCCATGCGCAATCCCGAGACCATCGAAATCGGCGCGCGCCGTTCCCCGGCGGAGACCGTTAAGCACGTCATTTATCCCGTCGCGGATTCGCAAAAGACCGACCTGCTGCTTAAGCTGCTCGATTCCGTCCACTACGATTCCGTGATTGTTTTTTGCCGCACGAAGCATGGCGCCGACCGCGTCGCGCAATTGCTCAAGCGTAACAATCACGCTGTTTGCGTGCTGCATTCCAACCGCACCCAGCGCGAGCGCGAGCAGGCGTTGCGCGGCTTTCGCGACGGCCGCTTCGAAGTGCTCGTCGCCACGGACATCGCCGCGCGCGGGCTGGACATTGCCGATGTCAGCCACGTGGTGAATTACGACGTGCCGCAGCATCCGGAGGATTACATCCACCGTATTGGGCGCACTGGCCGTGCTGAGGCCACCGGCGACGCCTTTACGATCATGACAGCGGAGGACGGCAGCCACGTGTTCGCCATCGAGCGGTTCATCAGCCAAAAAATCCCGCGCGTGAAACTGGAAAATTTCGATTACCGCTATACTGTGCTTTTTGACGAGAACAAATCGGGCAAGCCCGGCGGTTTCCCCGGGAAAGCCCGCGCTGTGCGTGTTCGCGGCGGGTATCACTTCGGTCCGGCGAGAAGGCGGAGGTAATTGTAGTTACGGGTTTTTCTGCTTGCCCGTTTCCAAATTAAATTTGTGCAGCGCCCGATGCCAAAGCGGCGCGACGAGAAGCCCGGTAGCGGTGATAAATACCAGGCCGCAGAAAAGGGCGTAGATTCCCGCAAATATTTTCCCGCCGGTGGTCTGTAAATTTCCCAGCGGACCCATGCCTGCGACAATCATCGAAGCATTGGCAAACGCGTCCGGCCAGCCCATGTTCTCAAAAAAACGGTAGCCGCACATACCGATGGCCAGAGTGACCCCGATCAACCCTGCGCTCAGGAGAGCGCATCGCCGCATTCGGCCAATGAATTGCTTGCGCGGCAATAGCGGGTCGCTGCGGTGCTCGAACATGGCGGGAGTCTAGCGCGAGACGTTTGGATGCAAAAGCCGTTTCGTTTGCTATTATCCGGCCATGCGAAAACTGCCGCGCGACTTCTACGACCGCCAGACCATCACGGTCGCCCGCGATTTGCTGGGAAAGCTTTTGGTCCATGTGAGCGATGGCGTCGAGCGAGTCGGCAAAATCGTGGAGGTGGAGGCGTACCTGGGCCCGCACGATTTGGCCGCGCATTCAGCGCGCGGGCTCACGCCGCGGACTAAAATCATGTTCGGCCCGCCCGGCCACGCCTACGTCTATTTCATCTACGGCATGTATTTTTGCATGAATGTCGTGACCGAGCGCGAGGGCCATGCCTCGGCGGTTTTGTTGCGCGCGATTGAGCCGGTGAAGAATGTGGAAGGCCGTTCCTGCGGGCCGGGATTGCTCTGCCGCGCGATGAAAATTGACAAGCGCCTCAACGGCCGCGATTTGTTGAGCGATGACTTCTTTATCGCCGCGCCGACGATGGCCGAGATTTTTAAGACTGTGAAGGGTCCGCGCATTGGTGTGGATTACGCGAAGCACTGGGCGCGACGGCACTTGCGTTTCTACATCAAGGGGAATCCGTATATTTCCCGCATTTAATTAAAATAAAAAAACGGGGCACGGTTTTATCCATGCCCCGTTGTAAAGATCACTGCTCTTAGTAGCGATCGCGTCCGCCGCGTTCGCGACGTCCACCACCACCGCCACCACCGTATTCACGGCGTCCACCGCCACCACCGCCGCCAGCCGGGCGATCTTCACGGGGGCGAGCGATGTTAACCGTAATGGCGCGGCCATCCAGCTCAACGCCGTTCATGGCGGAGATGGCCTTTTGGGCTTCCTCTTCGGTGCTCATGGTCACGAAACCAAAGCCGCGGGGGCGATGGGTCGCGCGATCCATCATGATGTTGGCTTCGGTCACCGTGCCGTGGGCGGCAAAGGCGTCGTTCAGCGCGTTCTCGGTCGTGTTGAAGGAAAGATTTCCTACAAACAATTTATTATTCATGTGATGTTCTGTCTCCTTAGTGCTTGGCTGGCCAGACTGTTCCCGTTTATCGGATTTCAAATCATCACTGAACACTTGTTCACTTGAAGATTCACCATGTTTGGTTAGCTTCGAGCTATCTAATAGGCGCGTGTATTATCCCCCCTTTCCCGGCAGATAGCAAGAAATATTACAAACGGCCATTTCGGCTAGGCTCTCATTATCCCCGTTTCGAGGAAAACAGCGGATTTTTAGATTTTGTTAACGTTAACTAAGTCTAAAATAAGCCAATTTTAGGCCTTGGTATAAACCTCCGCACCTTTCTCGACGAACTCTTTGGACTTGGCTTCCATGCCCTCTTTGAGGGCTTCTTCCTCGGTCACGCCCTGTTCGGCGGCGAATTTGCGGACGTCTTCGGTGATTTTCATCGAGCAGAAATGCGGGCCGCACATCGAGCAAAAATGCGCGGACTTGGCGCCTTCCTGCGGCAGGGTTTCGTCGTGAAATTCGCGGGCGGTTTCGGGGTCGAGCGAAAGATTGAATTGGTCTTCCCAACGGAATTCAAAGCGCGCTTTGGAGAGCGCGTTGTCGCGGTATTGCGCGCCCGGATGGCCTTTGGCCAAATCGGCCGCGTGCGCGGCGATTTTGTAAGCGATCACGCCGTCCTTCACGTCCTTTTTATTCGGCAAACCGAGATGTTCCTTGGGCGTGACGTAGCAGAGCATCGCGCAGCCGTACCAGCCAATCATGGCCGCGCCGATGGCGCTGGTCATGTGGTCGTAGCCGGGCGCGACGTCTGTGGTGAGCGGCCCGAGCGTGTAAAACGGCGCTTCGTGGCACCATTCGAGTTGTTTGGCCATGTTTTCCTCAATCATGTGCATGGGCACGTGGCCGGGGCCTTCGTTCATCACTTGAACGCCGCGCGCCCAGGCGCGTTCGGTGAGTTCGCTCTGGGTTTTGAGTTCGGCAAATTGCGCTTCGTCATTGGCATCGGCAATCGAGCCGGGCCGCAGGCCATCGCCAATGGAAAAAGAAACGTCATAGGCGGCCATAATTTCGCAAATGTCGTCCCAGTGCGTGTAGAGAAAATTTTCTTTGTGATGCGCGAGGCACCATTTGGCCATGATGCTGCCGCCGCGCGAAACGATGCCGGTCATGCGGCGCGCGGTGAGCGGGACAAATCGCAGCAAAACGCCGGCGTGAATCGTGAAATAATCCACGCCCTGCTCCGCCTGCTCGATGAGTGTGTCGCGGAAGATGTCCCAGGTCAGTTCCTCGGCCTTGCCGCCGACTTTTTCGAGCGCCTGATAAATGGGCACGGTGCCGATGGGCACCGGTGAATTGCGTAAAATCCATTCGCGCGTGGCGTGGATATTTTTGCCCGTGGAAAGGTCCATGACGGTGTCCGCGCCCCATTTGGTGGCCCAGCGCATCTTTTCCACTTCCTCCTCGATGCTCGACGCCACGGCGCTGTTGCCGATGTTGGCATTGATTTTCACGAGGAAATTCCGGCCGATAATCATCGGCTCGGATTCCGGGTGATTGATGTTGGCCGGGATAATCGCGCGACCGGCAGCGACTTCAGCGCGCACAAATTCGGGCGTGATTTCCCTGGGAATACGCTGCGGGAAGCGACCAAAAATGCTGGGCGCGAAGCCCGCTGATTGCGCGGAGCCAGCATGCTGTTTGTTTAAATCATTACGGACAATGTCCTTTGCCAAGTCGGCGATTTGGGCCACGCGCATGTTTTCGCGAATGGCGATA
>JASHZU010000042.1 GCA_030042375.1 Verrucomicrobiia bacterium | reverse complement strand
AACATTGCCCTGGGATTATCGTCACTAGAGGCAGCCCGGCGCGCCATGAACGAAGTCACCGGGCCGATTATCGCAACCGCCCTGGTGCTATGCGCCGTGTTCATTCCGACCGCGTTCATCAGCGGCCTTACCGGCCAATTCTATAAGCAGTTTGCGATTACCATTGCCATCTCCACCGTTATCTCGGCGTTCAACTCGCTGACTCTTTCGCCGGCTTTGTGCGCGGTGTTGCTCAAGGACCATCATGCGCCGAAAGACTGGCTCTGGCGCGGAATGGATGGACTGTTCGGATGGTTTTTCCGCCCTTTCAACAAGTCCTTCGCGTGGGCGGGCGAGAAATATGGGCTGGGTGTCCGGACTGTTCTACGCAAGGCCGCAGTTGCGCTGGTTGTTTATGGCGGCCTGGTCGTGCTTACGGGCTGGAGCTTCGAAAAAGTTCCGACTGGCTTCGTTCCAACTCAGGACAAGCAATATCTAGTCGCTTTTGCCCAACTACCCGACGCTTCTTCCTTAAGCCGCACCGAAGCGGTCATCCGTCAAATGTCCGACATCGGGCTTAAGCAGCCCGGAGTGGAATCGGCGGTGGCGTTTCCGGGATTAAACATCAATGGATTCAGCGTGGCTTCAGATTCTGGGATTGTATTTTTCACACTGAAACCGTTTGAAGAACGCGGCTCGGCTAATTTGAGCGGACCAGCGATTGCCATGGCCTTGAACCAAAAGTTTTCGGGCATCCAGGATGCCTTTGTCATGACAGTGATGCCGCCTGCGGTGATGGGATTGGGCACGATCGGCGGGTTCAAGCTCTATGTGGAAGATCGTTCTGGCCAAGGCTACGATGCCTTGTATCAAACGGTGCAATCGGCAGTTGGCGCCGGCTATCAAACACCTGCCCTCGGTGGCTTGTTCTCCACGTTCACCGTCAACACGCCGCAATTGGATGCGGACGTGGACCGCGAGAAAGCTAAAACGGAAGGCGTCCCTCTGGACAATCTCTTCGACACCTTGCAAATTTATCTTGGCTCGCTCTATATCAACGACTTTAACGACTTTGGGCGCACATACGAAGTCATCGCCCAGGCGGATTCACAATTTCGCGAACACCCCGAAGACATTGCCAGGCTCAAAACTCGCAATAACCAGGGCCAAATGGTTCCGCTGGGTGCGCTGGTCAAAGTGACCGAGACTCATGGCCCCGACCGGGTTATGCGTTACAACGGCTATCCTGCAGCAGAAATTAATGGCGCTCCCGCTCCGGGCTATAGTTCGGGACAGGCGGAAGCGGCCATGACGAAAATCCTGGATGCCAACCTGCCGCGCGGCATGTCGTATGAATGGACGGATTTGACCTATCAGCGGATTTTGGCCGGCAACACAACGATTTATGTCGGGCCGTTGTGCATCCTGCTCGTCTTCCTCGTGCTCGCGGCATTGTATGAAAGCTTCCGCCTGCCGCTGGCCATTATTCTGATTGTTCCAATGTGCCTTTTATTCGCCATCACCGGAGTTTGGTTGAAGGGTAGCGATAATAACATCTTCACCCAAATCGGATTTATCGTATTGGTGGGCCTGGCCTGCAAGAACGCTATTCTCATCGTCGAATTTGCCAAACGAAAGCAAGATGAGGGGCTCTCGCCTTTTGACGCCGCTATCGAAGCCTGCCGCCTCCGCTTGCGGCCGATTCTTATGACCTCCATCGCCTTTATTGCGGGCGTGTTTCCCCTTGTGGTTTCCTCGGGCGCAGGCGCGGAAATGCGCCAGGCCATGGGCATTGCGGTTTTTTCAGGAATGATTGGTGTGACGCTGTTCGGGTTGTTTTTGACGCCGGTTTTTTACGTTACGTTAATGAAGCTTGGCTCGAAGAAAAAACCTGTGACCGCGCCAGGCCACATGGGCTTGGGCTCGGCTGGAGCAGCGGCAACGCTGGCGATTTTATTATCGTTATTCACCATGCCTGCCGCACGGGCCAATTGGTCGGAAATTGGACCAGACTATAAGCCGCTGACAAATTCTGTTCCAGCTACCTACAAAGCCGTTGCCGAATATGGCTTGTGGAAGGAAGGCCAGCCGCTGGACAATGTGCCCAAGGGGAGCTGGTGGGAGATTTTTGGCGATACAAATTTGAATGCACTGGAGGAGCAGGCATTCTACGCCAACCAAAATTTGAAAGGCGCTTTTGCACGGCTGAATGAATCGCGCGAATTGGCGCGTGTCGCTCGCGCTGATCTGTTACCGCAGGCTTATTTCGACCCAAGCTTTAATCGCCAACGCTATTCCCCGAATGAACAACCGAGTTTCGGCCCACTGATTGCCGACACTTTCAGCACACCGGTGGATTTGAGCTATGAGGTGGATTTGTGGGGGCGCGTGCGCCGCTCATTTGAGAGCGCACGCGCAGATGCCCAGGCATCTCTCGCGGATTATTACAATGTGTTGCTCTCTCTCCAATCCGACGTCGCGGAAAACTATTTGCAATTGCGAGAGCTGGATGCGGAAATTGTCATCGTCAACAACACGATTGGCCTGCGGCACGAGCAGGTAAGAGTGGTGCAAAGCCGTTATGATGATGGCATTGGCAGCGAACTGGAAGTGGCCCAGGCCCAAACCGAACTGGCCACCACGGAGGCCGATGCAGCGGCACTTGCCCAAAGGCGCGACCATTTCGAAAATGCCCTTGCCATTCTCGTGGGGAGCAATCCGACGGAGTTTCACCTCGCTCAAAGCACGAACGATTGGACGCCGGAACCACCGGAAATTCCAGCCGGATTGCCGGGTGATTTGCTGGAGCGCCGGCCGGACGTGGCCCGGGCAGAACGCCAGCTTGCGTCCGCCAATGCTAAAATCGGTGTCGCCAAAGGGGCATTTTTCCCGGTCGTGACGCTGACCGGCTCCGGCGGTTATGTCAGCGGCGACGTCAGCACTCTTTTTAATTGGGAAAGCCGCACCTGGAGCTTTGGCCCAAGCGTATCACTGCCCATCTTTGCCGGCGGGCGCAACCTGGCGAATTATCGGCAGTCCAAGGCCTTCTATGCAGAAGAAGTGGCAGCGTATCGCCAGCAGGTGCTCGTGGCCTTTGGCGACGTCGAGAATAGCTTGTCTGACATCAAGCATTTGGCTGACCAGGCAGTTGCGCAGCAAAGTGCCGTGACGAATGCGCAACTGGCGGCCACCCTGTCAGACGAACGTTATCGCTCCGGTGTTATCAGTTATATCGAAGTGGTGGACGCAGAACGCGATACTCTTGATGCCCAACGTGCCGCCACTCAACTGACTGGCCAACGTCTCATTGCCACTGTGCAACTAATCAAAGCACTTGGCGGCGGGTTCCATGTCGAAACGATGACCAGCCGGGCGGCAAAGAAGTTATAAAATCACTGATTGTTTGTTTAGGCAGGGGATTTGGGCAAATTCTTTTCCGCTGGCGGTTTTTCCTGGTTTGCGCGAAGATAAGAATGCCAGCGAGGTCGTCCGGGAAAGGGCCGGGTAATTATGCCAGAAAAATCTTTGCTCGAAATTGACGGCGCCACCATCGAGGTGTCGAACCTTGGCAAAGTGTTTTATCCCAAAACCGGTTTCACCAAGGGGCAGATGATTGATTATTACATCCGGATTTCACCCTTCCTGTTGCCGCATTTAAAGGACCGTCCGGTCACGCTCAAACGTTATCCCGACGGCGTGGAAGGTTTTTTCTTTTACGAAAAAGAATGTCCCTCGCCCCGGCCGGCCGGGATGGATACGGCCACCGTGCCCCGGACCGAAGGCGGGGACATCCATTATTGCGTGATGAATAATTTGTCCGCGCTCGTATGGGCGGCAAATCTCGCGGACCTGGAACTGCATGTTTTCCTGCATCGCGTCCCCAAAATCGAACAGCCCGCAGCCCTGGTTTTTGATCTCGATCCCGGGTTGCCCGCGGACATTTTGGATTGCTGCAAAGTTGCCCTGCAACTGAAAGAACTTCTCGAAGGATTAAAGTTGAAGAGTTTCGCCAAAACTTCCGGCTCAAAAGGTATCCAGGTTTATGTTCCTTTGAATTCGCCAACGGCCTACGAAAAGACCAAGGCATTTGCCCATGCGGTCGCCAGCCTGCTGGAAGAGAAATTTCCCGAAACGGTTGTCTCTAAAATGCAAAAGGCTTTGCGCAAAGGAAAGGTCCTGGTGGATTGGAGCCAGAATGATAGCCATAAAACAACCGTTTGCGTTTATTCCTTGCGCGCTAAAGAACATCCCTCGGTTTCCACGCCTGTGACTTGGGAGGAAGTAGAGGGCGCACTTATAAAGAGGGATGCAAAAAAACTGGCGTTTGAACCGGAAAATGTCCTCAAACGAGTAAAAA
>JASHZU010000006.1 GCA_030042375.1 Verrucomicrobiia bacterium | reverse complement strand
AACGAAGATTACACGCGGCCAGCACAGACCGGAAGCGCTTCGGGAACTTCTTCTGCCCAGGATCTGGTTGGCAATACCGCTTTTACAGATGCTTATGGCAAGAGCAGCCCCGGCGTGGCCGGCACCCAGGTTGGCGGTAGCGTGACTTCAGGCATAACACTTACTGCCGGGGACCAATATACGGTGAGCTACACACTGACACTCGCTTCTGCCACTTCGATGACCATTAATGAAACCCTTATCTCCGATACCGGTACCCCTTCAACCTTATACTCCCAGAATGAGACTGCTACCGGCTCATCGTTTTTATCCGGTGTCACTTCATTCGATGGGTTGGCTTTCGGTGACTACAATGATGGCACCAGTTTGAACCCCGAAATGGACATCAACTCAATTGTTGTTACTGACGACATCCAGCCGGTTCCCGAGCCTTCTACCTTGGCGCTGGCAGGGGCGGGACTGGGGCTGCTCGTTTTGCGTCGATTTCGTCGTAGTTAAAACCAGGGAGCGTCCTCAGGCGGGCGCAGGCGTAGCGCTCGCCTTTTTTGAAAAGGCATGAAGGCCGTCCGCCAGGACCGGCCATTACTCAATCAGATCGGCAAGCCATTCGGCGACGGCTTTGGCTTTGATGAGGATGACGATGCCTACGATGATGGGAAGAGAATCAAGAATAACACGGAAAATATTCAGTGGCGCGGGACGCTGAGTTTGCACATGGTTGTGCATTTGGAAATAGGGCGTAAGGTATTGGGTAAAATACATTGCGGCGTCCAATAATCCGAGGGCAATCAGGCAAATGGCAATGAGGCGGACGAGACCTAAGGCTCCGCGCTGGGAGGATTCCATGTCAGATATTTTCCGGCAACGGCGCTTTTAGCGCAGGATCCTGCGGATGCACGCCGACATCGCCGAGATATTGGGTTTGGCGGCTGAATTTCAAATCGGCCGCGCGTGCGTCCGTGCCGTCGGCGGAAACGGCCACAGCGGGCAAATCGTAATTTCCATCCGGAAGGGCAAAGCGGAAGCTGAACGAGCCGTCCGGGCGCAATTTGATGTGCTGGCCCCCGAGGGTGACTTTGGCATCAGGCTCAGTGGCGCCATAGATAATCAACTCGGCATTTACCATGAACCAAAAGCCTTTCGGCGGAAGGCCACCAAAGGGGCTGGAGAAACTGGAAATACCGAGGGATGAAACACCCAGCGAGGACATAATCCCAAATGAAGACATTTCCTGCGCCATGCGGCGGCGAATGAGCTCAGTGATTTCGAGGGAACCCATCCAGACACGGCGCGAATCATCAATGGCAATGATTTTGGCCAAGGCTGTTTCCTGCTCCGACGTCCAGGATATCCCCGACTGTCCGTTGATTTTAGGGAGCGCCGGATGACCGGCACGCCGCAATTCTTCGACGGCCTGGGCGAGCGGGCGGTTTTCCCGGACGGCGGCTTTGACGATGTCCATTAGTTTCGAAAACGGAAATTCGAAAGGAATTGTGGCGAACTCGGCATTGCCGTCTTCAGAAACGGAATCGGGAGGGGTAATCGTCGAGCTGGAAGCGGCCACACGGGTCCATCGACCAACCGAAGAATAGAAACCCAGCTCGGCGGCGTAGGGCTGGCCGGCACGCTCCACGTGCGCAAACCAGTGCCGCGATTCAGGATGCACATGAATTTCGTAAAGCGGATGGCCTTCGATTTTGTTCCCGTAAACGCGCAGGATCAAATGGCCTTCGGAGGAACGGGAATTTAATTTGGACTGCTGCGCCTGGGTAAGATCCCAGTTGGCATAAAGCCAGTGCGGGTCCCGCGCAGTGAGAAAAAGTTTTTTAGTGCCGTAGGCTTCGGGCAATTCGGTTTCTGCTTCTTCAAATTTTTGGGACACGGGCGCGCCTAAATCAAATTTTCGGCCAGGCCCGCTCGCCGAAGCAGAAATGGATCGATCGCCTTCCAGCAGGATAGAGGGGACCACGACTTCTTTTTCTTTCTCCGGTTTGGCTTTGACCTTGGTGACGCGTTTTTTCAGCGGAGTAACGGCGGCGTCGATCGCGGCTACAATTGTTTTGCGGGTTTTTCCGGCGGCCGAGGAACGCTTTTTGGGGGCGGCGGGGACAGCTTCAGTTTCAGTGGACGTTTCAACGACGGGCCGGCTCCGGCTTACGCGGGCGATTTTTTCCTTTCCCTCTGATAACCTTGGTTTCGTACTCATAATCGAACCTAGACTTTTCTTCCTCGCACGTTTCAGAGGTTACGCCTTTCATGCAACATACGCAACCGAAAACTTTACAATTGAATATTTGATTTTTGCGCCCAGGATTGCTGAAAAAGCCAATGTTTTTAAATATTTTAGTTTTAAAATTTAAAATTTTTCGGGGAAAATCGGTAAAAAATGCAGTTTTTGGGCGATTAGTTTGATTATTTATTAAAGCTAACGCCGTTAATTTATTAGAAATACGAATGCCAATGCCGTCTCTTCTTAAGAGATTTTGAAGAAAAGATGCTGGTTTGAAATGACTTGCATCGCAGTTTATGCAGGTGTTTCTTATGCTTATGGCTAAAGACCATCAGGCAGAATCAGCCTCGCCGCCGGTCATCTTTGTCGTGGACGACGAAGTCATGTTGTTGGAATTGGCGGAAATTATCCTGAAGCCCGAGGGTTTTGAGGTA
>JASHZU010000329.1 GCA_030042375.1 Verrucomicrobiia bacterium | reverse complement strand
ACAAATCGGCAATCACCAGCCGGATGCCGGGCTCATCTTCAACGATAAGGATGTGGGTACTCATTAGATCCGGTTGACGGGCAGTCGCACGGTAAAAATAGCGCCCGTCCCGCTTTCGCTTTGCACGGAAATGGTCCCGCCGTGGGCTTCAACGATTTCGCGCACAAGGCTCAGGCCAAGTCCGCTGCCGCGGACCTGCGTGGCCTGCGCGGCGGCGCCACGAAAGAACGGCTTAAAAATTTCCGACATTTCTTTTTCCGGAATGCCCGGCCCGTGATCGGCAACTTGAACTTCAATCACCGGCTGGTGGCCTTCCTCGTCGAAGACCGCGGTGATCCCAATGTAACCACCCTGCCCGCCATATTTGGCGGCATTGGTGATGAGGTTTTGGAAGACGCGCCGCAATGCCGCGGCGTCCCCGATGATCTTCGGCAGGCCGGGTGACAATTGAAGATGAACACCACACCCAACAGGTTCCGTTTCATGCACCGTGGCGGCGACGGCTTCGCGCAGGATTTCGGCGATGGACACGGGTTCCTGCAACGCCACCGATGAATTTTTTCGGGCACCGGCCAGTTCGAGGACCTGTTCGACCATTTGGGCAAGTTGCTCGGCGTGTTGAATAATCAGTCTCGAATATTGCTCAATCTGTTCGGGCTGATGGGCGACACCGTGCAATAAATTATGCCCGGCCCCACGAATCACCGTCAGCGGCGTGCGCAATTCGTGGGAAACGCCCGCCACGAAATTCATTTGGGCTTCGGCCAGACGGCGGGAACGGCGGGTGAATTGCACCAGCGCCAGGCCGGCAATGAAAATCATCCCATTCAATGCGATGGCAATGGCGAGATTGCGGCGTTGCGCGGCGGCCACGAGGGCTTCGAGCTGGCCGGGCCGCGAGCGGACTTCCAGATTCCAGCGAAAATCCGGCGGAGGCCCCTGAAAAGTTGCAAGGTCCCGCCCCTGGCGGTTGAACCGCATGGCAGCTGAAATTTGGGAATTTTTACTCGTCCGGGATGAAGATGAAAAGATGACGCTGCCCGGTGGCAAAAGGGTTGTCACCCGGATGTCATAGGAGAGCAGGCCGCTGGAATTCAAATATGTTTTTGCCAGTCCCGGCAGCCAGGCATTGTGAAGATAATTTGTATCAAGTTCCAGCAGCACCCATTCACTTTCGGGGCGGTGACTGGAGCCAAACGGAGCAATTCTATTTTTGGGAAGACCGTTTGGCTGGTACTCCTCTGTGTTCCGGTTCATCACCGGATAGATGAATAATGTGCCAGACGGGTCTTCATCGGGCGGCGGCCCGCGCCTTTCTGCATCTGAGAGTTGCGTATAGACTTTGCTCCATTCTGAAGGCCATGGGATCGGCGTCAGCTCGCCCGTCGTCAGGTCTTGCTCATAAAGCGCCAGATTCCCCGGCATCGGCACGGCAATAGCAACGCGGCTAAACATTGGCCTGGTACGGAGTGCCCGCCATTGCCGAAAGCGCAACAGGTGGATCACTTCGCGGTTTTTGTCATTTACGGATTCGTTGTCCGGCACCAGCGCGTTGCAGCTTTCGGTGAGTGCGGAATCAAAGGCATTACAAAATTGCTGGACCTGTTCGTCCAGACCGGTGCGGAGACGTTCGGCTTCCGCGCGGCTCACCTCGCCGGTCCAATGATATTGGAGCAGGGAAAGGACAAGACAAACGCCCGCCAGCAGGGCGATGAAGCCCCATTCGATAAAAGTTTGATTCAGGCGTCCACGCATTTGATACAAATCAACCGGGCTAAAAAATATAACTGGCCGGGCGGCGCAGGGTCAATGAGGCCCGGCGTGGCCTTAATACTCCTTAACATGACTTTCCATCATCCCCAAGCGTAGAATCAAAATAAGATAAGCCAGCGGTAAGCCGAAAATGAATAAAACCTTAACCCGCTATAAGCTATGAAGAAAGACCGTCAATTTGTTTCACAGCCTTTTTACCCGCCAATGGAGGTGGAGCGTTTCGTAAAAGCCCCGGCCAAGGTTTCGGCCGGGGAAGCGAATTTTTTGGGGGCGAAGACAAGGAAGAAGCAACAACACGCGCAATGCGAAGAGTGCGACGGAACCGGAAAGATCGCGATTTATCCGCTGGTTAACATTTCCTGCCAGGCTTGCAAAGGCAAAGGATATCTCCTGGAACTTCACAAAAGATTCGAAATCTCCTTCGAGGTTTAAAATTAAAGCTTTTTTTCGTCCCGGGATTCTCGCAGTCGAACACTAGATCAAGCATGGCTCTCAAACCGCAGGCAGGTTTGGGAGCCTTTTTTCTGCTACGGGACAATTCCCATCGTGATTATTGGATTGTCGGCTGCCAGTTGCAGCCGAGGGCTTTGATAAGATTGACCGCAGCGGTCAGCCGATCGCCTTCCAATTGCACAGCATTGCTTTCCTGGTTTAGGGCCACAGTTTGGGCCGTCGCCACGTTAAGATAAGTAGTAAGGCCGTCCTTGTACTGGTCATTGGCAACAGCCAGGGCACGTTCCGCCGCGATGGCCGCTTCGTTGGCCGCGTTATATTCATCGGCCAGCAACCGTTGCGCGGCCAGTTGATCTTCCACTTCGCCAAATGCATTCAAAACGATTTCACGATAACTCGCGACCTGCGAGTTGTAGGCATAGCGTGCGGCCGCGAGATTGGCGCGGTTGAAACCGCCGGTGAACAGGGGCAACTGAATCGTCGGCCCGATGGACCATAGACGGCTCGACCAATTGAACCAGGTGCCCGCGTTAATGGATTGGAAACCGGCCAGGCCATCAATCGTAACCGCCGGGAAAAAAGCGGCCTTGGCTACGCCAATGTCCGCGTTGGCGGCGGCCATGAGGCGCTCGGCCGAGGCGATATCCGGGCGATGTTCCAATAAATCGCTCGGCAAACTCGAGGGGATTTCCGGCATGCTGGTGGTTTGCGGCAAATTGGTGGCAATAAAAAAGCCCACCGGCGATTGCCCGCAAATAATGGCCAGCGCATGGAGCGTTTGCGCGCGGCGCAATTCGATGTCCGGCAACTGTGACTCAGCGGCATGCAATTGCGTGGCCGCCTGGGCGACGTCCAAATCCGAAACCGCCCCGCCCTGCCGCAGATTTTCCGTCAGCTCCAGTGAACGGCGGTAGGCGTCAATCGTGTCGAAAACCAAATTGTATTGGTTGTCCAGCGTTTGCAGTGCGAAATAATCATCGGCCACTTCCGCGGCCACGTCGAGTTTGGCAGATTCGTAATCATCCGCGCTGGCGACGTACTGCGCGTGCGCGGCCTCCGAGAGCCGGCGGACGCGTCCCCACAAATCAATTTCCCAGCCCATATAAATCGGCGCCGTGTAGGTGCCGTAGGCGTACGCCGTGCCGGCCGCCGCGCCATTCTCCGGCTTGCTGGCGCTGGTGCGCTGATAATTGAGATCCCCGCCCGGCGTGCCGCCCGCGTACAATTGCGGGTAATATTCCGAGCGCGCGGCGAGTTCCAGTTGCCGCGCCTGTTCAAACTGCGCCGCCAGCGATGCCAGGTCCTGGTTGTTGGTAAGCGCGAGCTGTTCCAGGCTGTTCAATTCCGCATTGCTGAACACCTCCCACCAGTTGCCACGCGGCACGTTCGCGGAAGGTTCCGCGACTTTCCAGACGACTTCATTTGTCTCCGTAGTGGCGACGGTAAAGTTTTTGGGCAACTGTTGGTTTTGCAACGCCGCGGGGCGATGATAATTCGGCCCGACGGCGCACCCGGCCAAAATCAACGCTGCAAAAATGGCGATGACGGAAATTCTCATTGCGCCGGGCTGTTCGTTGCAATTTCCACGGTCATGCCGTCGGCGATGGAATCAGGCGGATTGTTGATGACGCGGTCGTTGGTGCTCAAACCATCCTCCACTTCGATGACATCGCCAAAATCGCGCCCCACTTTGATATCCTGCAAATGCACTTTGTTGTCTTTATCCACGATGGCCACTTGCGTTCCCTGGGCGCGGAAAATGATGGCATTATCCGAAATCGCCACCGAGTCCGGGACGGCGGATTCATCGAAGCGCACCTGCGCATAGCTGCCGGCAAAAAGTTCGCCTTTGGGATTGGGCACTTCCAATTCCACCTGCAGGGTGCGGGTGGTGGGATTGACGGCTTCGGCCG
The DNA here is from genome assembly GCA_030042375.1 of Verrucomicrobiia bacterium. The sequence goes on along the minus strand of JASHZU010000329.1, from coordinate 74 downwards.
TTCGCGTCACCGTGGCTTCAAAAGTCCGCCCGGGCAGTTCCAGGAATGTCATATGGGCCTTTTGGCCGGGCGTT
>JASHZU010000328.1 GCA_030042375.1 Verrucomicrobiia bacterium | reverse complement strand
TGCTGGCCGGTTACGCGGCCAATTCGAAATATCCGTTCCTGGGCGGCATTCGTTCCAGCGCGCAGATGATTTCGTATGAAATTTCGATGGGCATGAGCGTCATCCCGGTCTTCCTGCTGGCGGGCAATTTGAACCTGAGCACGATCATTGGCTGGCAGGCGCACCACGGCTGGCTGGTGCTATACGCGCCCCTGTCCTTTTTCATTTTCCTCGTGGCCGGATTTGCGGAAACGAACCGCTTGCCCTTTGACCTGCCGGAAGCCGAAACGGAATTGGTGGGCGGTTATCATACCGAATATAGCTCCATGAAATTCGCGCTGTTTTTTCTCGCGGAATACTCCAATATGGTCGCGACGACGGGCATGATGACGACGTTGTTTTTTGGCGGATGGACGCTGCCATTTTGGGGGTTGGATCAACCGGCGCATAACGTCGGCATTGCCATTGTGCAGATCCTGATTTTCCTCGCGAAGATGGCCGCGCTGATGACGCTGTTCATCTGGGTGCGCTGGATGTTCCCGCGTTTCCGCTACGACCAGCTGATGGATTTGGGCTGGCGCCGGTTTGTGCCGCTGGCGCTCGCGAATATTTTGGTGACGGCAATAATTTTGTGGATGAGGTCCTAAATGATTGTTAATCGCAGACCATTGACGTTTTGGGAGAAGCTTTACGTGCCCGCGATTCTGGGCGGGTTCAAAGTCACGATGCGCCATGCCTGGAACTCCCTGTTCAAGGGCAAAACGGTGACCATGGAGTATCCCGAGCAAAAGTGGGCCGTGCCGCCGGGCTATCGCGGTGCGCCCTATTTGGTGAGCGACCAGAACGGCAACACCAAGTGCGTTTCCTGCCAGCTTTGCGAATTTGTTTGCCCGCCCAAGGCCATCAAAATCACTCCGCCCGGTCCGAGCGGCCAGATCGCTGACCGCGCGAATGCCGAAAAGATGCCGCAGGAATTCGAGATTTGCATGCTGCGCTGCATTTACTGCGGCCTTTGCCAGGAAGTTTGCCCCGAGGAAGCCATTTTCCTTCTGAAAGATTATTCCATTACCGGCCACTCACGGGCCGAAATGGTTCACAACAAAGAAAAACTGCTGGAACTCGGCGGAATCCACCCGGGCATCCAGAAATGGAAGTACAAGGCTGAAGAAGCCAAAGAGCAGGAGAGTTTTCCGGTCAAAGTTTGACCGAACCCGTTCATGACTACGATGCCAGCTGCAACTGACATTTTATTTTACGTTTTTGCCGCGCTCACGCTCGGCTGCGCTGTGCTGGTTGTCGCCAATCCGTTCAGCCGAAACCCGGTGACCAGCGCGATGTTTCTCGTGCTCACGATCATTTCGATGGCCGGGCTGTTCGTGCTGTTGCATGCATTCTTCCTGGCGGCGGTGCAAATCCTCGTCTACGCCGGCGCGGTCATCGTGCTGTTCCTGTTTGTCATCATGTTGCTCGATTTGAAAGCCGAGGCGGTGCGCAAAATAAAATTCTACGGCGTCTTTGTCGGACTGATTTCCGTCGGCACTATCCTCGCCCTTTTTCTAAAGAGCCTTCATCGGACGCCGCTGCTGAACGTGGATGCGCCGGCCCTGGTGGAAGGCAACACCGAACCGCTCGGCAGATTATTGTTCACGCAATACGTTCTGCCCTTTGAAGTCGTTTCCGTGCTGCTCCTGGTGGCGATGATTGGCGTGATTTTGTTGAGCAAAAAGAACCTGGATTAAAATGCAAGTTGGACTCGAACATTATTTGACCGTCAGCTTCCTGCTCTTTGCGCTGGGAATGCTGGGGGTAATCATGCGGCGCAATTTGCTGGTGATTTATATGTCGCTGGAGCTGATGCTCAACGCGGCCAACCTCGCGCTCGTGGCGTTTTCCCGTTTCAACAACAAGTTGGACGGGCAGGTCCTGGTGTTTTTTATCATCACCGTGGCGGCCGCGGAAGTGGCCGTGGGCCTGGCGCTCATTGTGGCACTCTATCGCCGGCGCCAATCCGCGCACGTCGAGGACTTGACCAGCATGAAGCTGTGACGATTTTGCCGAAATGACCCTGCAATACATATCATTGATCTGGTGGGTTTTGTTCCTGCCGATAGGAGCAGCGATCGCGATAACGCTTTTCACGCTGCGCAATCGGACGGTGAGCAGCCTGCTTTCCATCGGCGCCGTCGTCACCGGCTTTGTCCTGACGGTCATTTTCATCCACGCGAACGGTTTTGGCGTCAGCGCCGAATCTTCCGTGAACTGGCTATCTCTCGGGGACCTGCACATTGACTTCGGCATTAAAGTGGACGCTTTGAGCCTGATGATGTTGCTCATCGTGACCGGCGTGGGCGGCCTGATTCATATTTATTCGTACGGTTATATGGATGAGGAAGAGGGCAAGGCGCGTTTCTTCGCGGAAATGAGCCTGTTCACCTTCTCGATGCTCGGCATCGTGCTGGCAAATAATTTCATCGAAATGTTCATTTTCTGGGAACTCGTCGGCGTGTCCAGCTACCTGCTGATCGGCTATTATTATGAAAAACCCAGCGCCGGCGACGCCGCCAAGAAGGCCTTCATCGTCAACCGTCTTGGCGACTTCGGCTTTTTGCTCGGGATTTTTATGGTTTGGGTGGCGCAGCATTCGCTGAATTTCTCGGGGCTGCAAAGCTTTGGCATGATGTCTACCGTCGCCGGTCTTTTGATTTTCTGCGGCGCG
>JASHZU010000041.1 GCA_030042375.1 Verrucomicrobiia bacterium | reverse complement strand
GGGATTGGCGGCGATGGCATCGTCGCAGAATTTTTCGATCGCGCCGGTATCGCTGACCTGGACGAGGCCTTTTTCCTGCACGATGGCGGCGGGCGATTTGCCGGTGCTGAACATGTCCGCAAAAACTTCCTGCGCGATTTTGCTGCTGATTTTTCCGCCAGCCACCAGCTCCGCCAACTCATTGATGGATTCGGGCTTGAAGCGAAGGTCGCCAAACTGCATCGCCTTGACCGGTTCCGTTTCCGCCCAAGCATCCTGCCCTTTGGCCGCCGTGCCGTCAGCCATCAAGGCACGCAGATTATTGATGACCCAGTTGGCGACGGCCTTGGGATTTTTCGATTGTTTGGCGATCGGCTCGAAATAATTTCCCAGCGCGACGTCATTTTTAAACACTTCGGCGTCCCCGGCGGGCAATTGGTAATCGTGCATGAACCGCTGCTTGCGCGCAAGGGGCAATTCCACGACACGCGAGGAAATTTCCGCGAGCCACGGCTCGGTCGGTTCGAACGGCATCAAATCGGGCTCGGGAAAATAGCGGTAATCGTGCGCGTGCTCTTTCGTGCGCATTTCCTCGGTCACACCGGCAACGTCATCCCAGCGGCGCGTGGATTGAATGAGCTTGCCGCCGCTTTTGACGATTTCAATCTGGCGCGGAATTTCATATTCCAGCGCACGGCGCACGCCGGAAAAGCTGTTCATGTTCTTGATTTCGATCTTCGCGCCGAGTTCTTTCGCGCCTTTGGGCCGGACGGAGACGTTGACATCGCACCGCACCATGCCCTTTTCCATGTCGCAATCGCTGATGCCGCCGTACACGAGGATGTCTTTGAGCGCGTTGAGGTATTCGTAGGCCTGGTCGGAGCTCGTCAAATCCGGCTCGGAAACGATTTCCATGAGCGGCACGCCGGCGCGGTTGAAGTCCACGCCGCTGGTGCGCTCAAAATGGAAATTTTTCCCCACGTCCTCCTCCAAGTGCGCGCGGGTGATGCGGACGCGTGAAGTGCTGCCGCCGAATTCAAACTCGACATAGCCGTTGCGCGTGCTGGGACGGTCGTATTGCGTAATCTGATAATTCTTGGGCATGTCCGGATAGAAATAATTCTTCCGGTCGAACTTCGCGCTTTCGGGGACTTCGCAATGCAGGAGCAGGCCGGTCAGGACGGTAAGGCGCAGGGCTTCCTCGTTGGCCACGGGCAGGACGCCGGGCAGGCCGAGGCAGACGGGGCAAACGTTGGTGTTCGGTTCCGCGCCGAAGGCATTGGGACACTGGCACCACATTTTTGAATTGGTCTTGAGCTGGACGTGCGTTTCCAACCCGATGACGGCTTCATATTCCATTCGGGAAGTTTAACCACGGATGGACGCAGTCTGCAAACTCGATTCAAAACCCTGAGAAAATAGAAAAGGCCTTAAATACCTCGCATGAATCCGCCTTCACGCGCCATAATTTTTCATTGCTTGCGCTGTAATTTCACGACAGCCCCTGGAATAGTGAATGAGCCGATTATGAAAAGTAATTGAATTTACGGGTCGGCCAGACATTCATATTTTTGCAACACATTTTTATCTTTTCTTATCGTGAAGTTGTCGTAACATTGCGCGTTTTCGCAAGCCAACGGGAAAAACTGTTGGCAAGCGGGTCTATTTAGGAGTCGGATCGGCAACGGGGTCTAATCTAACCGCCGTTGGTGTCACAATGTAAAAACAATAACCATTATTCAGTTATGTCAAGAAAACCGCATTCAAACTTCAAGTTCGGAAACGCACGCCCTAAGAAATTCGGAAGTGAAAGGGGGTCTCAGAACAAAATCAAAGCCATTCCCTTCCCAAAGCCCATTCCGGATCAGAGCACGCTTCGGCTGGACCTTGCCTCGATCGTCGCTCCCTCAGAAATCAAGGCCATCACGGCGGCCAAAAAAATTGTATTCCATACCGTTGGTGATACCGGTGGGGTGCGTGATGGGGCCGCGCAGGAAACAGTTATTGCTGATACGATGGAGGCCGATTTTACCGACAACGCCGGTGAAAATCCGGCGTTCTTTTATCACCTGGGTGACGTCGTTTACTACAACTTCGACGCAGCAAGTTTTCCCAAGGAATTTACGATGCAATTTGTCAAACCATATCAGTTCCTGCAGGAGCCGATCGTCACCATTCCGGGCAACCATGACAGTTCTCCCGCCACGAGCACGAATCCCGGGAACCTGCTAGAATACATGAAGTTTTTCTGCGCCAAGCAAGCACAGCCTCTGGTCCCGGATTTCGACCGCACCAGCATGATTGAACCGTATCTGTACTACACCTTTGAAGCACCTTACGTAAAAATCATTGGACTCTATTCGAACAACAGCGAAGGTCCGGGGGTGCTGGACCCGGAAGAAGACCAGACCCAGTTAAACTTTTTGAAGGCAGAGTTTATTCGTGCCAAGCAGGCGCGCCCGGCTGATTCCCGCGCGGTGCTGGTGGCCGTCCACCACCCGCTATTTTCGGTCAGCAATGACCACGGAGCATCGCCCCCGATGCTTAAACAGGTGGATGCACTGATGAAGCAAACCGGATTTATCCCTGATGCTTTCCTCTCCGGTCACGTTCACGGATTTGAATCTTTTGTGCGCCAATACCAGGGGCGTGAAATCCCTTATATCATTTGCGGTACCGGCGGTTATAATGACGATGCTCACGTCAAGCAGCAATTCAGGATGCCACTCGATTGCGGGAACGGCTTCACATTAACTCAGTTTTTTAATCATCAGTTTGGTTACATGCGCATGACTATTGATGAAGACTATCTGACTGCCGAATATATCGGGGTGCCCAGAAGACAAGGCAATTCACAGCCTCAACCGAGCGTCCTGGAATCGTTTAGCCTTGATTTGCACGCTCATAAAGTCAGCAATTTTTGAGTCTACTATCGCTCAAAAAATCCCTGCTGTTTCCTGATTAAAGAAATTCACCCGCCTCGAAAGAGGCGGGGGGTACTTTTCGTCTCATGCCACATGCATTTAGCATTGGCTGGAGGATGGCCTGGTTCACTAACCGAGTTTTAGACAACTCGAACACTGATGCACACGGATTTTTTAGGCGGGAGGAGCGGCGCTGCCGTTGTTTTTCGCCGGCCGGAAGGCAGCGGCGAATTTTTTGAGAAATTCGGCGCGTTCCTTTTGGAATTTGGGATCGAAGATCGATTGGCCGGTAATCAGGCGCGTCAATTGGGGGAAAGCCACAGGGAACCAGGTGAGCGAGCGCATGGTCAGCACGACGTGGCGCGGGTCCCATTCGGCGGAGATCTGCCCGCGCGCCTGGCGCTGCTCGATGCGTTTCACGGCGGCGGCCGTAGCTTCGAGCCGCTCTTTTTCATCGATGACCTTCTGCCAATTGCCCTGGAGCGCTTCCCACTGGAACAGGCGGATCCAATCCACGTCGTGGCAGGCGGCCTCAAACCAAAACGGCAGGGTCTCCTCGGGATCACCAGACAGCGCATCGGCCCAGGCATTGCGCTGCCGAAGCTTCCACCGCATCACGGCCTTGAACAATTCCTCTTTGTCCCCGAAATAATGGTAGAGCATCCGCTTATTGATATTGGCCCGGCGGGCAATGGCGTCCACACGGGCGCCGGCAAAGCCTTTGGCGGAAAATTCCTTGAGCGCGGCGGAGAGGATACGCGCGCGCGAGCGTTCGGGGTTTCGCGAGGGTTTCGCGCCCTTTTTCGAGGCGGGGGCCATGCATTAATAAGTAACCGGCAAGTTACTTTTCGGCAAGCCCAATTGTGCGGCTAACGGCGATTCCCGGCGGGCGCCGCCGATGAGCCTTCCATTTCGCGCATCATCTTGATGGCGGCTTCCCGCGAAACGCCGTGCGAAACGGACAGGCCAAAGCGCCGCTGCAAATATTCGTCCAAGCGGATCCAATCATCGCCGTCCTTCACCTGCCCGGTCCAGGCGCAGATGGTGACGAACTGCTGGAGTTTTTCGAGCCGCAGCAAAATGAAGATGATGAAGATAAGCGCGACGGCCACCGTACCGATCAAAATCACGGTAGCAATCTGGCCGGAAATCGCGTCGTCCTGGGTGCGCTGCTCGCGTTCATTGAGCTGGGCCTCTTCCTGTTCGCGCACCTGGAAAAGCACGCGGTCAATGGTGTCCATCGTTTCTTTGCCTTCCGAGGTGAGAGAGGCGGCCAGCATATCGGGCAAATTATTGGTCATTTTGTCGGGGTCGATGCCCAGGCGCACGTTAATCAAATCCTGCAACTGTGTAATATTCGTTTGCTGGGCGGTGCTGGTGCTCAGGAGCTTCTGCAATTGGCCAATGTCTTTTTGGATGGAGGCCATCGCCGTGCCATAGGAATTGAGGTAATCACTGCCGCCCGCTTCCAAATAGCCGCGCCGCTCGGTTTCCGCGTCCAACAGGTGCAACTGGGTTTGCTCGACAAGGTTAACGACCTTGTACGTGTGCTCGACCTGAAAGTAGGATTCCTGGAAACGGCCACTGGTCTCGCGCACGAGCCAGCCAATGGTCAACAACGCGACCAGCGGCAGCGAGAGTCCGAGGAAAAATAAAATTTTGTTGGGCGTTTTAACGGGGACCATAAATTATCTGATTTCGGGTTTTTGGCTGTGCCATGGGGTACATTGCTCATAGGCATGAGCGAGGCGCAGGAGCATTTCCTCGCCAAAGGGCTTGCCGAGGAGTTGCAGGCCGATCGGCAGTTTAGGGTTCGACGTAAAGCCGCAGGGGATGCTGATCCCGCAGATGCCCGCGAGGTTGCACGAAATGGTGAAGATATCCGACAAATACATTTGCAGCGGGTCATCGGATTTCGCGCCGATTTTGAATGCTGCGGTGGGTGAGGTGGGCGTCACAATCGCGTCCACTTTTTCGAAGGCATCGAGGAAATCTTTGCGGATGAGGGTGCGAACTTTTTGGGCGCGCAAATAATAGGCGTCGTAGTAGCCACTGCTCAAAACGTAGGTGCCCAGGATTACCCGGCGCTTCACTTCGCCGCCAAATCCGGCGCCGCGCGTCTTGCTGTAAAGTTCCCCGAAGTCGTGTCCCTCCACACGCGCGCAGTAGCGCACGCCGTCGAAACGCGCGAGGTTGGCCGAGGCTTCGGCAGTGGCAATGATATAATACGTGGCCACCGCGTAATCGGTATGCGGCAAAGAAATTTCAACAATCTCCGCGCCGAGATCCTGGTATTTTTTTA
>JASHZU010000327.1 GCA_030042375.1 Verrucomicrobiia bacterium | reverse complement strand
TTGACTGGCTCAATAGCAAAATTTGCGATTGCGCCGGGGTAAGATAGGGCGTTTGGGGTGTGCCCACCGTCATCGGCGCCGGAGTTTCCACCGTTGTATCCTGGGCGAAAAGATTGGTTGAAAAAACCGCAAACGTTGCGCCAGCCAGCGCCAACCCTGTTTTCTGAAAGCCTGAAATCTTCATAACATCACTCTTTGTATCTCTATTATTCAACACCGCAACTTCATACCAGTTGCGGGGCATGTCAAGCCGAACGAAACGGGTGTTTAAGGATATAAAATAGGGTTATGCAAATGCCTGCGGCATGGTGGCTGGCGGCCCTACGCGGCGCTCGTAGTCTAAAATCCGGTCAATCGCATCCTGGGGGTTTTCCACGACGGTAACGAGGTCAAGGTCATTGGGGGAAATGAAGGTGTGCTTGTCCTGCATTTCGGTTTTGGCCCACTTTAAAAGACCGCCCCAATATTCCTTGCCGAAGAGGATGAGCGGGAACTGCGGGATGCGCTCCGTTTGGACCAGCGTCAGCACTTCAAAAAATTCATCGAGCGTGCCGAAACCGCCGGGCATGAAGACGAAACCAAGGCTGTATTTGACGAAGCAAACTTTGCGCGCAAAAAAGTAATGGAAATGAATCGGTATGTTTGAGAACTGATTCGAGAATTGTTCGTGGGGCAATTCAATATTTAACCCGATGGATTTCCCGCCGCTCTTCATCGCGCCCTTATTGGCGGCCTGCATGATGCCCGGTCCGCCGCCGGTAATCACCGCTAATTTATGCTTGGCGAGGCCTTTGCCGATGGCTTCGGCCGCATGATAATATTTGTCGCCCGGTTTCATTCGCGCCGACCCAAAAATGGTCACCGCCGGTCCGACCTGCGACATGGTTTGAAACGAATCTACAAACTCGGCCATGATACGAAAAATGCGCCAGGGATCTTCGTGGATGAAATAATCAGAATTGCTCATGGCCGGAGAGATTAATGGTAAGGCCGCGCGGAGTGAAGTTGCTTTTTTAAAACTTTGCCTCTTGGTGTCGCCGCCGTAAGAAGCTAAATTAGGGTCATGTCGCACGCGGACTTTGTTCATTTGCATTTGCACACCGAGTATTCATTGCTCGATGGCGCCTGCCGCCTGGACCGGCTCATGGAAAAGGCGCATGAACTCAAATTTTCTGCGATGGCGATTACCGACCACGGCGCGCTCTTTGGCGCGATTGATTTCTATAAAACAGCCCGTGAAAAGGGCATTAAGCCTATTATCGGTTGCGAAGTTTACGTCGCCCCTGGCTCACGCCTTGAAAAGAAAACCGGCAGTGGCGGGCGCGACGTATATCATCATCTGGGCCTGCTGGCCCGGGACGAAACCGGCTACAAAAACCTCATCAAACTGGTCACCGACGCGCATCTCAAGGGTTATTACTATAAGCCGCGTATTGACAAAGAAATCCTCGCCGCGCATAAGGAAGGCCTGATTGCCATGTCCGGCTGCCTGGCTAGCGAAATTCCTGACCTCATCCTCAAAGACCAAATCGACAAGGCCCGCGACACCGTGGATTGGTTTAAGCAAACCCTTGGGCCGGAAAATTTTTACCTCGAGCTCCAAAACCATGGCATCCCGGAGCAGGCCAAAGTGAATCGCCACTTGATTCATTGGTCGAAGGAATTTGGCCTGAAGCTCGTCGCAACGAACGACGTGCATTATATCAACAGGGGCGACTCACACGCGCACGATTGTCTGGTCTGCATTGGCACGCAGGATTTGTTGAGCAACCCAAAACGCATGAGCGCCGGTTATCCGCCGGAACAATTTTACCTGCGCTCGGCGGAGGAAATGAAAGCGCGCTTTGCTGAAGCGCCCGAAGCGGTCACCAACACCGTGGAAGTGGCAGCGCGGTGCAATGTGGAACTCCAGGTGGACGGCAAGAATTTGCACTTCCCCGTGTTCCAGCCGCCGGAACATTTCACGCGCGAAGGCTATTTGCGCAAGCTGCTCGCCGAAGGTCTGGGTAAACGCTATGGCATCCACGCACGCGCCGAAGGCGAAAAATTCGTTGTTGAAAAAGTAGATGACGCGAAACAACTGCCGACTTTCCAGGACTCCGAAGAACAAGCTGTCAAACTCATCCTCGACCGCCTGGACCTCGAGTTGAAGGTCATCGAGAAAACCGGCTTTCTTAGTTACTTCTTGATTGTCGGCGATTTTGTCCGTTATGGGCGCGAGCATGGCATCTCCTGCGTCGCGCGCGGAAGCGCCGCCGGTTCGCTGGTCACTTATCTTTTGGAAATCGCGAACGTGGATCCCATTCGTTACGGCCTGCTGTTCGAGCGGTTCCTTAATCCTGAACGCGTCAACCCACCGGATATTGATATTGATTTTGCCGACGACCGCCGCGCCGACGTCATCGAATACGTCCGTGAAAAATACGGGCGCGATGCCGTGGCGCAAATCATCACGTTCGGCACACTGGGCGCGAAAAGTGTTGTGCGTGATGTTGCCCGCGTCATGGGCCTGAGTTATGGCGATGGCGACCGGCTGGCAAAAATGATTCCGAACGATTTAAAGATGACGCTCGAAAAAGCGCTCAAGCAATCGCCGGAACTCAAGACGGCTTACGAGACCGAGGACGTCACGCGCGAGTTGATTGACACCGCGCTCATCCTGGAAGACCTCACGCGCAATTCTAGCGTCCACGCCGCCGGTGTCGTTATTGGCGACCAGCCGCTGGTAAATTTGCTGCCGCTCAAGGAAGACGAAGACGGCACGTTGGTGACGCAATATGCCATGAATCCGGTTGGCGACTTGGGATTGCTGAAGATGGATTTTCTCGGGCTGAAAACGCTCACGGTCATTCGCAATGCCTGCGAAATGGCCAAACGCACGCAGGGCGTGGACATCGATATTGATCATCTGCCGCTGGACGACAAAAAAACCTACGACCTCCTGAACCGCGCCGAAACCTTAGGTGTGTTCCAATTGGAATCCGGCGGCATGCGCGATTTGTGCCGCAAATTCCAGATCAGTTCCGTCGAGCACATCACCGCGCTGGTGGCGTTGTATCGGCCAGGTCCCATGGACCTCATTCCCGATTTCATCAAGCGCCGCCATGGCGAGGTGACGATTGAATACCCGCATCCCTTGCTGGAGCCGATTGCGCGCGAGACGTACGGCATCCTGATTTATCAGGAGCAGGTCATGCAGGCGGCGCAAATCCTCGCCGGCTTTACTCTCGGCGCGGCGGACATCCTGCGCCGTGCG
>JASHZU010000326.1 GCA_030042375.1 Verrucomicrobiia bacterium | reverse complement strand
GTCCGCGAAGTCGGCGCTTTTTTTTCGGACCGGCTGAAAAAATTGAAGGCGGCGGGGGTGGCGCCGGAGCAAATTATTTTTGACCCGGGCATTGGATTTGGGAAGAATTTGGAACAAAACTTGCAGCTCCTTTCCCGGCTGAGGGTGTTTCAGAAACGGCATCGCCCGCTGCTTTTGGGCGTGTCGCGGAAATCGTTCATCGAAAAATTATTTGGCGCAAATGTGAATGAACGCTTGCCAGCATCGCTTGCCTGCGCGATTTTGGGGATTGAATCAGGCGCGTGCATCATCCGCGCGCATGACGTGGCCGAGACCGTCCAGGCCGTCCGCATGGCTGAAGCGGTGCTGTCACGACAAAAACGATAGCCCCGGACGGCTGGCGGCCGTCTTTATTGAAGTAATGAATGTGAACCTGGTTTGGACTTACATCCAGAATGGCTGGCGTCCCGCGTTGGAAATTTTCATCCTCGCGGTCGCTATCTATTACACGTCCCGCTTCCTGCGGGGCACGCGCGGCTGGCCGGTGGTCATCGGCTTTGTCGTGGCATTGCTGGTGTTGTTCGCCGCGGCTGAGGTATTGGACCTGGTTGTGTTAAAATCGCTGCTCGGCAAGGCTTATACACTCTTTGCTTTCGCCGTGCTGATTATTTTCCAGCCGGAACTGCGCCGCCTGTTTGCCGAGGTGGGCAATTTGCCGCTCTTCACCAGCATCCATGAACAACGCGAAAATATCGAAGTCATCATCCAAACCGTTGAACGCCTGTCGGAAGTAAAAATCGGCGCGCTCATCGCCATTGAGCAGACCATCCAATTGCACGATGCCGTCGAGTCGGGCGTTACGGTAGATTGCGAGGCCACGCCGGAAATGCTCGAGACCATTTTCTTTCCCAACAACGCCATCCACGATGGCGGGGTGATTATCAAGGGCGACCGCATTGCCTACGCAGCTTGTATTTTTCCGCTGACCCAACGCCCGGGCCTGGCCAAATCGCTCGGCACACGGCATCGCGCGGCGATTGGCTTAAGTGAGGAAACGGACGCGGTCATCGTGGTGGTGTCGGAGGAAAATGGGATGATTTCGCACGCGTACAAAGGCCAGTTGGTGCGTGGCGTCACAGCCGAGGAATTGCGATCGTTTTTGATTTCCGTGCTGTTGCAGCCGGACAAGCCACACAGCCCCATCCAATGGATTCGCCGGATGTTCGCCGAACGGAATAAAGCCGCGCCGGTGGTCGTCACCAAGCACACGCCCCGGACCGTGAAACAATAAACGCCATGCGAGATTGGATCATCAGAGATTTTTATTGGAAGGCATTTTCGCTCCTCATGGCGGTTGGCATCTGGCTGACCGTTCGCCATGAATCCGAGGCACAAGTAGAGACTCCCTCGGATCTGAGAAGCAACACTTACAATAATGTGCTAATACAGCCCGTTTCAGCCAATGCCGATGTGCAACAGGCCCGAATCACGCCCCAAATCGTCACGGTCACGGTCAGCGGCTCGCCCGAAACCATCAATCAATTGCAAGGAGACCAAATCCATGCGTTCGTCGACTTGAGCAGCCTGAATTCCGCCGAAAATCTCCCGCGCAACATCGAAATTTCCCTGCCGAAGGGCGCAACGGTGATTAAAATTGACCCGGCGCAGGTCACGGTGACCTTTCCCAAACATCCATGAGCAAGAAAATTTTCGGAACTGATGGCGTTCGCGGCACCGCGAACGTCGAACCCGTCACGGCAGAGACCGCGCTGCAACTCGGACGCGCCGCCGCGCACGTGTTTAAAAACCTGAACAAGCAGGCGCGCGACCGCAGCAAACATAAAATCGTCATCGGCAAGGACACACGCCTTTCCGGCTACATGCTGGAAAATGCCATTTCCTCCGGCATTCTTTCGATGGGCGTGGATGTTTTGTTCATCGGTCCCCTGCCCACGCCGGGCGTTGCCTACATCACGCGCAGCCTGCGCGCCGATGCCGGCATTGTCATCACGGCCTCGCATAATCCGTATGCTGATAACGGCATCAAATTTTTCCGCGCGGACGGCTATAAGCTGGACGACAAAATCGAGGGCCAAATCGAAAAACTGGTTTTCAGCGGCGAGATTGAAAAAGTCCGTCCTGCCGCGGCAGAAATCGGCAAAGCCGTGCGCATTGACGATGCGCTGGGCCGTTATATCGAGTTTGCCAAGGCCGGTTTCCCCAAAAACCTGACGCTGGAAAACCTTCGAATCGTGGTGGATTGCGCCAATGGGGCAGCCTACCAATCTTCGCCCTGTGTGTTGCGCGAGCTGGGCGCGGAAGTCATCGTTTTAGGGAATCATCCGAACGGAAAAAACATCAACGAAAATTGCGGCTCGATGTTCCCCGAAAAGCTTTGCGGGGAAGTCATTGCCCACAAGGCGCACGTGGGCATCGCACATGATGGCGATGCCGACCGCGTATTGCTTTGCGATGAAAACGGGAAGCTTGTGGATGGCGATGATATCATGGCCATTGCCGCGCTGGACATGCTGGCGCAGGGAACTCTTGCCGAAAAGACACTGGTTTCCACAGTCATGAGCAATGCCGGGCTGGATGTGGCGATTAAAAAAGCCGGAGGAAAGATCATCCGCACCGCCGTGGGCGACAAAAATGTGATTGATGAAATGCTCAAGGGAGGCTTCAGCTTTGGCGGCGAGCAAAGCGGCCATTTGATTTTCCGCGATTTCAGCACCACCGGCGATGGCCTGGTGGCCGCGCTGCAAATCCTCCGGATTATGCGCGAGAATAACCAGCCGCTCTCAAAACTGGCTAAATGCTGGACCCGTTTCCCGCAACTCGTCACCAACGTGAAGGTGCGCGAAAAAGTCCCCTTCGAGAAATTGACCGAAGTCCTGGATCTGGTTTCCGCGGCGGAGACGGAATTGAAATCGACCGGCGGCCGTGTTTTGCTCCGCTATTCCGGCACGGAACCGAAGGCGCGCCTCCTGCTGGAAGGCTGCGATGAAAAAAATCTCAAAAGCTGGTCGCAGAAAATTTGCGGGGCGATCCAGAAACAAATCGGCGCCTAAGCCGGGGCGGGTTTCTCGCCCACGCGGCTGGGAACCACGTAAACTTCGAGACTCTTGAGCTTTTCAACAATGATTTCCACCGTGCGATCCATCGCGCCGAGATTTTCGGACACGACGAGCAGCGCATTGCGGCCCAGTTCGGCGCGTTGATAGCGATCCGTCAGCAATTCGCCCAGGGCTTTTTCGAGCATCTGTGCGTCGTGCACCTGGACGGCGCCGTTCTTCTTAATGAACTGACGGGAAATGTCCGCAAAGTTCTGCATGTTCGGCCCAAAGACGATGGCCTTGCCCAGCGCTCCCGGCTCAATCGGGTTTTGTCCGCCCTGGGCCGTCAGGCTTTTGCCGACGAAAATCACCGTGGCGTATTCATAAAAAAACCGAAGCTCGCCGGTCGTGTTGACGAGCAAACAATCGATTTCGCCAGGTTTATATTGCGTTGTAGCGCCGACCGCTGTGCGAAACGTCATTTTCACGCCGCGCTCGCGCAACTGGCGGGCAACGTCATTGCTGCGCTCAAAATGGCGCGGGACCAGGATCAAAAAAAGATTGGGGATTTGCGCGCGCAAACGCTGGGCAATTTCGGCCAGAAGAACTTCCTCACCGTCGTGGGTGCTACCGCCCAGCAAAATCGGTGTATCGCCATTGACGCCGAGCTTTTGCAACAGTGCAGGAACATCCAGCATCCGGTGCTCATTCACAGTGGCGCCGTCATATTTGAGGTTGCCGACGACACGGACCACTTCGGGCCGGCAGCCGACGTCGCGAAACCGCTGCGCTGCGGTTTCGTCTTGCGCGCCAACGCCATCAAAGGCCGCAAACAATTCACGGAACAAAAAGCCGAAGCGTTTATAGCGCGGGTAGGAGCGGTCAGAGAGCCGGGCATTGGCCAGAAACAGCGGGATGCGGCGGCGTTTCGCTTCCCAAATAAAATTGGGCCAGATCTCCGTTTCGAAGAGCACAATCGCATCCGGGTGAATGACTGCCAGGGCGCGCGTCACAATCCCACGCCCATCCACCGGATAATAAATTTTGCTGATATGCTGGCCCAGCCGGCGGCGCAGCTCGCCCATGCCTGTGGTAGTGGTCGTGGAAACGACAAATTTCAAGTTGGGCGCGCGCACCCCGAGCGCCTGGATCAGGTGGATGCAGGCATTCACCTCGCCTACGCTCACGGCATGAAGCCAGATAATATGGCGATTGGTCAGCGCCTGCTTGAGGTTGGGGTCGTAGTTGCCAAAACGCTGCCAAAAATCGGCGCGCCAATTGCCGCGGCGGCGCATTCGCCAGAAGTAGTATGGCGAAGACACCACGAAAAAAGCCCAAAATAAGATGTTATAAAAAGTGCGCACAAGCTAACCAAAAATCCCGCTGAACATCCGGAAAAATGTTTACATAATTTCCATGAAATTTCAACATGGAACCACCGATGCCGAAAGAAAATTTGCTTTGTCCCCGTTCATGGCTTGACGAAGGCGGCCCGGACTGCGAATAAAAGGCCCCGGATGCAGCCGAAAAAATTATTTCTCCAGCCCGAATGGCTTGTGGCTGCTGTCATCACTGCCGCGGCTGTCTTCCTGCACGTGCATTATTGGCGCCATATCGGCGGGCTTTGGCGGGATGAAGTGAACCTGGTCAGCATTTCCGGGCGCCATTCGTTTGTGGAAATGGAAAAAGATTCCTTTCCCATCATCATGCCGCTCACCGTCCACGCCTGGCTGGCAGCGGGCCTGGGCAACAACGACTTGGATTTGCGCCTGCTGGGACTGTTGGTCGGTGTGGGAATCCTGATCGCGCTTTGGCTTTCCAGCTGGAAAATCCGCCGCGCTCCGCCGCTGATAGGCCTGGTATTATTTGGCCTCAATAATTATTTGATTTTCTTCGGCGATTCTCTCCGCGCCTACGGACTCGGGAGTCTCTTTGCGATTGCATTGACGGCCTCGGCATTCGTCTTTTTGCAGCAACCGTCTTTGTCCCGCGCAATCTGGTTTGGCGTGTTCGCTATTTTAAGCGTGCAGGTCCTTTACCATAATGCCGTACTCGTGGCGGCCATTTGTTTTGGAGCATGGGCTGTCGCCTGGCGGCGCAAGAATGGGCGAATGGCCCTTCAGATCCTCGTTATCGCAATTCTGTCTGCCGTCTCTCTGCTGCCGTACATCGGCAATTTAGTCGCCAATGTCGGCACGTCCGAAGTCCTGCGCTCTGGCGTCAAGCTGCCACGCTTTTTTGCCAGCTATACTGATACGTTGGGTTATCCACTCTCTGCATATGTTTACGTTTGGGCTTTGCTCTATGCGGTGATTGTTTTTTATGCCGTCGCCGGGCTCGAGAAAAAGGAAAATCCATCTGCGCAAAATGAAACTTCAAACGATGATTTAATTTTATTTGCCGCGGTCACGCTCACACTCGCGACGATTGGCTTTCCGGTCTTCTTCTGGCGCG
This sequence comes from Verrucomicrobiia bacterium, assembly GCA_030042375.1. The sequence goes on along the minus strand of JASHZU010000326.1, from coordinate 1,166 downwards.
CGCAATTGCCCATGCAAAGCTGGTATGTCCTTCCATTCATGGCGTGCGTAGCTGTGTGCTTCGATGCGGTGCTGGCCGTACGGGATTGGGTTGTACGCACGATTTTTGTGCTGTTTGTCGCAGTGACGGCTTTGATTTCCGTTCCCAAAACCAACAAACTTCTGGCCGGGCATTTCAGTGATGTGAATATTTATGCGCAAGCGCTGGCGGCCAATGCCGCACCGAAAGATTTCATCATTGTAGAACCGTGGCATTGGGGCATAACGTTCAATTATTATTTCAAAGGCGCGACGCCCTGGGATACGCTGCCTCCTTTGACGGACCACTCTACTCATCGTTTTGACCTCGTCCAACTGCAATTAAAAAATACGAACGCCATTGCGCCTGTCTTCCAGCAAATGACCAAAACACTACAGTCCGGCCATCGTGTTTGGATTTTGGTGGATAAGTACTTAAAAATGAGTGTCCCGCCCCTGGGCAGTCATCCACCAGCTTCGCTTCCTGCCGCGCCGCTGCCAGATACCGGGTATTCGGAAGCGCCGTACACTCGCGTTTGGGCATCGCAGATTGCCTGTTATTTGCGCGACCATAGTAACCAGTTTGGCCTGGTCAAAAGCCTATCCGATGACCCGTACTTCACCGAAAACATGCAACTTTTTGTCGCCTGGGGCTGGAATACCAATTCATCCGCCCCCTGAGCTGCATGCAGCCTAAAAAAACATTTTTGCTCCAGCCGGAGTGGCTTGCGGCCATCCTCATTACCGCCGCAGCAGTCACGCTGCATTTTTATTATTGGATCCACGTCGGCGGACTCTGGCGCGATGAGGTCAACCTGATCAATATTTCCAGCCGCCACACGCTGTCGGAAATGCAGAAAGATTCGTTCCCCATCTTAATGCCGCTGGCCGTGCATTTGTGGCTGGCAGCCGGCTTGGGCAACAACGACCTCAGCCTGCGTTTCCTGGGATTGCTGGTCGGGCTGGGAATCCTCGCTGTGCTTTGGGTTTCAAGCTGGAAAACGCGCCGCGCGCCGCCGTTGCTCGGCTTGGTGTTATTCGGGCTCAATAGCACGTTGATTTTTTTTGGCGATTCCATCCGCGCCTATGGCCTGGGCAGCCTGCTGGTCATTGGTTTGACCGCTTCCGCGTTTCTTTTTTTGCAGCGCC